>JBAYPC010000382.1:0-3088 GCA_041677905.1 Alkalispirochaeta sp.
GGACTTCTACGCCTTTGGGGAAGGTGTATACGGTGAGGTCGCCGTAGTTGGGGGCGTCGGAATGGGCGGCCATCCACGCGTGGATGACGTTTTTGTTGGCCGGGGTGAAGGGGATCATGGCGATGAACTCTGCGGTGTCCCGGTTGGGAAAGTTTACGAGGGTGTAATAGGGTTCGACGGTCTGAAACTCCTGTCGGTACCGTTCGGTTGCAAACTCCCATACGTCTTCTCTCTGGTAGAAGGTGTCGGGGTTTGTCATGTGGTAGTCAAGGTACATCTGGGCCTGGACGGTCATGAAGTCGACGGGATAGCGGATGTGGCGACGCAGGTCCGGGGGCATCTTTTCAAGGGGGGTAAAGAGGTCTGGAAAGATGGTCCGGTAGGCGGAGAGGATGGGGTCGTCGGGGTCCATGGTGTAGAGGGTGACTGTCCCGTTGTAGGCGTCTACGGTCACTTTGACGGAGTTGCGGATGTAGTTGATGTCCCGAAAGCGGGTGATGTCGCCCTGGTAGTGTTGTGAATAGGGGTAGGTCCGGGCGACGGTGTAGGCGTCGATGATGTACACGATGCGGCCGTCTTCGGTCACTACGGGGTATGGGTCGGTGTCGAAGCGCAGGAAGGGGGCGATGGTCTGGACTCTGTGGTTGATCTCCCGGCGCCAGTGGAGGCGGGTCTGGTCGGTGATGTAGGAGGAGAAGAGCTGTTCGGTCCCGTCAAAGCGGGTTGCGTAGGCGATGCGGCGCAGGAGGCCGCCGATGGGGACGCCTCCGGCGCCGTCGTAGCGGTTGAAGGTGTTGCCGTCGTCGGAGGGGTAGTCAAACTCGTCTTCGGTGGTGGCGGTGTAGATGTGGGCGTCGGTCCGTTCGCCGTAGTAGATGCGGGGCTGGGTAACGTCGAGGCGGGGGGTGTCTGATGTGGCGGGGATGTCCCGGACAAGCAGGTTGGGTCGTCCGTCTTCGGCAATGGTGTGAACCGGCAGGGCCACCAGGCCGTATCCGTGGGTGTACTTGAGGTGCCGGGCCACCCAGGTGTTGGACTCTTCGGAGAGGGCTGTCTGTTCCAGTTCCCGGACTGAGAGCATGAGCTGGGTGTAGTCGCCGTCTATGGTGTACCGGTCTATGTCGACGTTGTTGAACTGGTAGTAGAGGCGGATTTCCTGCTGCTGTCGCAGGTTGTCCAGGAGGGCTCTGGGGTCCCAGAGGCGGATGTTGTCTATGGTCTCCTGGTTTCCTTCGAGGGTGGCGGGGGTTACGGTGCGTCCTATGGCCACGGGGGTGCTGGTGAGGTGCCGGTCATCCACGCCGTAGGCGTGGCGGGTGAAGGTGATGTTTGATTTCAGGTAGGGCCGTTCCAGGGTGATTTCGTTGGGTTTGAGGACCAGGGGGCCCACGACGGCCGGGGTGACGACTCGGGCCAGAAAGAGGATGGTCAGGAGGACTGCCGGGGTGATCAGGGTGCGTCGCGGCACGTTGCGCAGGGGCGTGGTCAGGACGGTGAGGGTGTGGACTCGTAACAGCCGGACGGCGGCGGCGATATAGACGGCGGCGGCGATGATGAGGGTGGGCATGGTGATGTTCACGTCCATCCAGCCGGCGCCGTAGACGACGCCGTTTGCTCGGAGGTTGAGTTCCGGTATGGCCAGGAGGCGTCCGGCGGCGAGTCTGAGGAGGTAGAGGGCGCCGATGGTTTTCAGTGTGGGCAGTGCTGTGTGGATGAGGGGCAGTACGTCGGCCCAGGTGGCGTTGGTGTTAAACCGGGTGCGCTGTTCGGCAAAGATGACGTAGCCTGAGCCGATGGTCAGGAAGAAGAGGAAGGTACCCAGAAGGCGCAGGAACGCCGATGCTACCGGCAGGGTGAAGAGGTAGAAGGAGAGGCTCAGGCCAAAGGCGGGGTCTGTGACGGTGGTCGTCGGCTGGTTGAGAAAAAGGAGTACTTCTTCCCACAGTCCGAAGGCAGCCGATGCGAGGATGATGCCGCCAACGAGGCTGACGATGAGACCGGCGTACCGTTGGGCGCTGTTTTGGTGGTGGTGGTGGTCGTGGTCGTCACGGTCCGCCTGGTTGTGGAGGCGCCGGCGCAGGTGGGTGAGCACGGCAAGGCTTGCTGCGGCGGTGACGAGAAAGGTGACGACGGCAAGGGTGATCCGGGTGATGTACTCGGTCCAGAAGCGGGGTGCCGCTGAAAGTTGGGTGAACCAAGCGTCTTCTATATAGAAGAATATGGTGAGGCGTACCGCCAGGAGAAGGAGGAGGCCGCCGCCGCCAGCGGCGGCGGCGCGGACAAAGCTCTGTCGGGGGTTGGGCAGTGTCTCTTTGGTGTACCGCCTGACGGTGATGATCGTCGGTACGGCACACAGTGCGATCCAGATCAGGCGAATTAACGTAAACATAGAAACCTTCCTTACCCGTCGTTGCGGGCCTGAGCGGGGGACCTTGTCGGAAAGGCCTGGATGGTATGTCTTGTCCCTACCACGGTTTAAAGGTACAAACCACGGTTTGTGATGTCAATTTTGCAGTTTTATCGGTGGTATCGGCCGTTATACATGCCGACATGCCAGCGTGAATTCCCGGTTTCCACCGGTGCTCTCCCTGTGTACTGTCTGCCACCGCACCGTAGTCAGCGTGTCAAGAAACACCGTGTCGTGGCTTACGATCACAAGGGCTCCCGGGTACTCTTGTAACGTTGCCTCCAGCGCCGCGATCGACGGAAGGTCCAGGTGGTTGGTCGGTTCATCCATGACGATGGCCGACGGTTGCCCCAGGACACCGATTGCCAGCAAAAGTTTTCGGGCCTCCCCCGGGCTTAGGGCGGTTGTATCCATGACCCGTCCGGGGTCGCTGTCCAATTGGTTGACCATGGCAAATACCCGTCCTTTACTCGATTTGTCCAGGTCGTGTACCCGTTGTCGCAGCTGTCGGGTGTCCGTTGTCGTCAGTTCCTGCGGAAGGTAGAGAATGGAATGGCGTCGGGACATCTGGGTATACAGGTGCTGGAGGACCGTACTTTTCCCCGATCCGTTGGGGCCGCTGATACCGATCCGGTCATGGGGTGTTATCGTCAGTTCGGGATGGGATATACGGAATCGGCC
>JBAYPC010000383.1:0-3088 GCA_041677905.1 Alkalispirochaeta sp.
CTTTCCCGGAAATTTTTATATCGGTCACTTTTTGTTACCAAGACCTTTTTTGAGACTCAGGTCGAATTTACCCTTTCAGCTATCTGGTATTTGGCTCAATTGCCGGAACTGCCTGTCGTCTCAACTGTTCCAAAGGCGCCGAAAAGATATCGAGAGACTCGCTGTTTCGCAACATCTCGCACCGCCCCTCAAATATCACACCGTCCGCTATACGCACCCGGCCGGAACGCACATTTCCATACACTGTACAGCCCGGTAACATCTCGACTTCTTCCAGCGCCTCGATATTACCATGGACGGTACCACCGACTATGATGCGTCCGGCCCGAATGTCCGCCTTCACTGTGGCCCCTTCCTGGACAAACAGAAATCCCGCCGCATCAATCTCGCCTTCATACTCACCGCTGACAGTTACGGAACCGTTAAACCGTAATTTCCCGCTGAATCGAGTATCCGGGCCAAGACGGCTGTCTGTCTGTTCGATAGAACGTGGATCGATATGATAGGCCATAGAGTCCTTACTTAGTCGTCATTACGAATACGCCGTCCCAGTCCTCCGGTGGCGGCGACTCCACGTAGTGGTTACACCTGAGGAGATACACATTTGAAGGTCCATCGGTGGGGTCAATGTCCAGGGCGCTCTGAAAGTACTTCCGGGCATCTTCAAATTGCATCAGTTTGTAGAGTTTCCGTCCCCGTGCAAAGAGGTCAAGAACACGTTTCTTCTCTTCACTGATCATCGCTGTTCCCCGGAACCCCGCCGTGTAACGTCGCAGCCGCGTGCTTTCTGAACTTACTCTCCAGGTCTTCCAAAGAGAGTTCGTTCGCCCGCAGCTCGTCATTCTGGGTCCGCAGTTCCTGCACCTCTTTCTCCAGACCCTCAATCGCAGCCAGCGTTTCACCTGTTTGCTTTAAAATGTGCTCAACAAACCCTTTCACTTTTTGCGAATCACCCCTGTCCAGATCGTCGGCCATGCCCCGAAGCTCCAGAATTGGTTTCTTCAGGTGTTCAGTGAAATAAACCAGTGAACTGTTCAGGGACTCCGCCAGCGCCAAGCGACGCTCGCGACGTGCAACCTGCCGAGAAAGTTCCCGCTGTCGCAAAACGGCCTGTATCCGGGCAAGGACTTCCGAAAAATTAAACGGTTTTGTGATGTAGTCGTCAATACCAAGCTCAAACCCTTCAACTTTGTCCTCAACATCATCCATGGCGGAGAACATGATAATCGAAGTGCCGGAAAAATCAGCATAATCCGGGTCCTGCTTTATGAGGCGAGTAATCTCCCACCCCGTCTTACCGGGCAAGATGTTGTCCAGCAGGACAAGATCAGGGCGTTCGGAGGTGATTTTCTCCAGCGCAGTATCCCCGTCGCCGGCGGTTACTACCGCGTAACCGAGTCGAGATAACATTACATCAAAAAATTCCACATTGATGTGCTCATCGTCGACCAGAAGAATCTTAGTAGTCGTCTGTGACATACGTCATCTTCCTATGGTGGTGCGGCTTTTGTCAATCAACGGTCGCACCCATGTCTTTATGATTCCAAAACCGAGAAACAGTCCGGCCAATGCGATAAAAACAAAGGCCATCCAATCTCCCCATGCAGTATACAGGGTGCTCCTCTCCGTATAAACCGGTACTTCACCGTAAAGGTACCCCGCCTGAAACGGCGGAAGCGTATCGATGATGCGCCCGTTTGGATCTACTACTGCGGTCATACCGCCGTTTGTACTTCGGACCATACTGCGTCGGTTTTCTACCGTCCGAAAAACAGCCATCCCGAGATGCTGCATGGCCGCCGGTTCTGAATATGACCAGAGATCGTTGGTGAGATTGACAATGACGTCTGCGCCGTGCCGGATAAACCCTCGAGAGAGATAACCAAAAGTGTCCTCAAAACAGATCGGCGTGGAAAACCGGATACCGTCCAATGAAAAGACCGTCCAGTCCGTTCCTGCCTCCCAGAACGTGGTGTCGTTTTCGACAAGCAGCCGATGCAGGCCCGGAAGGGTCTCTTCATAGGGAAAATGTTCGGTAAACGGTACCAGGTGGAGTTTCCGATACGTGTCCAGGAGAGATCCTTCCCGGTCAAAGACTAGAACAGCGTTGTAATCCACCCGGGTCAGATCGCCGGATCGGGTTCGCCGCAACTGTCCGTCGCTGTTTCCAATGACAAACGGCACATCCGTGCTCTCCAGGTACGTTCGCAGCTCCCTCACCAGCTCGTAGCGATCCTGATCGGTCCGATACCGGGTATGGTAGTCGATAGAAGGTACGAAGGACGTCTCCGACCAGATGACCGCATCTGGATTGTGTTCTGCAATTGCCTTCTCGCTCTCTTTCAGAAGGACGTCGAGACTCTCCCGGTAGGTGCGAAACCCGCCGCGCCAGGGGTCTATATTCTGTTGTACCAGGGCAACATTCCACCGGCGTGCTTCCGAGTAATCTACCGTGCCGGTCAAACCCCATACCACTGTGGCCAGGAACGCCACGCCGTAGGCGATCAGCTCAAACCGACGCCACAGTACAACCGACCTCAGACGACTCCAGTGACGAAAAACGCTGAGGCCGTGGTCGTTTATTATCTGACCGATAAAAAATGACGGTAGGACGACAAGAAAGGAAACGATCCACACCCCGCCAAACTCGGCAATCTGAATCAACAGTGGAGCGGGAAACAGGGCGTATCCCATTATGCCGTAAGAGTACCCCAGATATCCCTGCGTCTTAAACCACTCGTAGGCGAGCCATAGAACGGCCTGTACCAAAAAAGCAGCACGTCCGAAGAGTCGACCACACAGCCAGAGCAGAGGAAAAACGACGGCAAAATAACCGGCGTAAATCAGGGGTACGATGAATATGGCCAGCGGATGGAACGTCAGCAGCCAGTAGTTGAACAGGGCATAGCTAAGAAAGCCGTAGAAGAAACCGTACAACGGGGTTGCCCACCAGCGCATCCTCCGTAACGCGAGGACCGGCGGTACCAGGGCAATAAAAGCCACCGGATAAAGGCCAAAACGAAAGAGGGGGTTTGGAAATGCCGCGGTGAACAGTAAAGCTCCCGCTACAAGGAGACCTACCGTACCA
>JBAYPC010000384.1:0-3083 GCA_041677905.1 Alkalispirochaeta sp.
CCGAACAGGTTCCCGAGATTGCCCAGGAACCGGATTACGACAAAGCCCTGGCCGCCGTAAGCTGACCTGCCCTTTGATTGACACCTCTTTCGGAGGTCACTACGATGGCCTCCGAGGTGTTATGGCAGAGATTGATTCCGGACCGGATCTGAACCGGTCACTTCACTACGCTCGGCGCATACAGACGGCGGCTCTTTTAGTCGCTTTTATCGCAGCCGGCGCCTACGTGGCGGTACCGATACCGGTCTCGCCCGTTCCCGTCGTTCTCCAGAATTTCTTCGTTGTATTTACCGGATTTGTCCTCCCTCCGGGGTGGGCCGCCCTTACACTGGCGACGTACCTGGGAATGGGTGCCGTTGGTTTGCCCGTCTTTGCCGGGGCAACGGGGGGGCTTGCACACTTTGCCGGTCCAACCGGCGGTTTTCTAGCAGGATTTCTCGTTTCTGCGTGGATCACGTCTGTTGTCGTCCGGGGCCCGGACACGCCATCTCGGACCAAAACGATTGGCGCCGTTGGCCTGGGTTTTCTCGTCCCCTACCTCACCGGTGTTCCCTGGCTTGCCTCCGTCACCGGGCTTTCCCTGGGAGAGGCTCGTGTAGTGGGGGCTCTGCCTTTTCTGCCGGGTGATCTCATCAAGGGCATCCTGCTTGTCGTGCTGGTTCACCGTATTCCGGAATCTGTCCGACGTCGAGTGAAGTGATGAGCTTCCTCAAAGTAGAAAATCTGGTCGTTCGACTGGGAGACCCGGAACGGACCGTCCTCGACAACCTCTCTTTTTCGGTATCGGAGCCGTCTGTCGTGCTGGTTTTAGGTGCGAACGGTTCCGGTAAATCCGTCCTGTTGCGGACCATTCTGGGCCTGCACCGGATAGCCCAGGGTACGATTTCCGTAGACGGTGCAGCACCCCGACAGCAGCAGCACAGACGGCAGTACAAACAACAGCGCCGAAAGATCCACCAGAGGTCGGGTGTGGCGTTTCAGAACCCGGACTACCAGATATTCGGTGATACCGTCGCCGATGACCTCAGGATCGGCCGTTCCGACGGATCCATTCCCGGTCACCCCGCAGTTGAGGCGATGGGGCTCACGCCGCTTCTGAACTCCCCACCCCAACAGCTGAGCGGTGGTCAGCGACGTCGCCTTGCCCTGGCCGGTGCATTTGCCGCGGCCGATGACTTTCTCTTTCTGGATGAACCGTTCATTGAACTGGATTACCCCCATATCCTGCACCTTGTCGACCTGATAACGGCAGCTCGAGACCGGGGAACGACGGTACTGGTGGCTTCCCACGAGACCCGCGACATCTGGGATATTGCCGATCAGGTGCTGCTGCTGTACCAGGGAAAAGGGCTGGCCTTCGGTTCCATCGAAGAAGTACGCCACCACGTCTCCCCGGCGGTGGGTTTGCGCCCCCTGGAAGGCACCTCTCCGTGAAGAACCGCGCCCCGGTATCCCCGACGGATACGGCACTTCTGATTCTCGTCATTGCCCTCCAGGTGGTCTTTTTGCGTATCGCTACGGTGACGGTGGCCGTAATCGCCTTTGGCACCGCCTTACTGTTCAGTTTGTTGATCTCTTCCCGGCGAAAAGGCGTTTTTCGGGTCGTCGCCTCGATTCTCCTCATCACCCTGCCCGTTCTTCTAGTTCAACTGCTCTTCCGTTCCGATATCTCACACGTCGTTGCCGTGTGGAGCGTTTACGTTCTCCGGTTGATCACCGCCGCATTGACGGCCCGGGCGTTGTTGCTGCTTCGGGGAACGACGGGAATACAACGGGGAATTACCGGTCTGTTCAGTTTCCTTCCCCGACGCTTTTCCAGCACAATTGGATCAATCGTGGCAAGCAGTATGTACCTGCTCCCCGTCGTCTTTTCTCACCTGAAGCTCACCATCCAGAGCGCCTCAATACGGTACGGCCGGGAAGGGAACAGCCTGGTTCCCAGCTACCCCCGTATTCTATCGGCGGCATTCCTCAACCTGGCAGACCTGCCCGAACGCCGGGCCGAGGGTATGGTGATCAGGGGCCTGGTAGAATGATACACGTCGTCCTTGTCGAACCGGAGATACCGCCGAACACCGGAAACATCGCCCGGACGTGTGCCGCCACCGGCCTGCCCCTTCACCTGGTAGAACCACTGGGTTTTTCTATCAGTGACCGGCACCTCCGTCGCGCGGGCCTGGACTACTGGCAGCAGATGGACCTGAAGGTACATCACAACTTGCCTGCCTTTTTTTCTTTTTTAAATGATCGCACCGACTCGAAAGACCAAACCGGTCCAACAGACTGCAATAGCAGCAGCACCAGCCTCGCCCTACTTACCACAAAAGCCATTCGTTTTTATACGGACATCCCGATACCTCAGGATGAGACGGAAGACCTCTTTCTCCTCTTTGGCCCGGAGACCCGAGGTCTGCCTGCCGACCTCCTTGCGCGCTTTCTCGAGGGGCAGTATCGTATTCCCATGGTGCCGGACCGGCGCTCACTCAACCTGAGTAACTCCGTAGCCGTGGTGGTATACGAGTTACTCAGAAAACAGCAGTTTCGCGGTTTAACGTGACAGGAGACAGGACAATGACGAAAATCGGTGTTATCGGAACCGGCTTTATGGGAACAGCCGTGATGAAGGGCATCCTGCGGCAGAACAGGGATGTCGAGTTTGGCATCATCGAAAAAGACGCCCCCCGGCGGGACTACTGTACCCGTGAACTGGGAGCCAGTGATTTTTCCGCCAGACCGGAAGAACTCTTCGATTTTTCCGAACTGGTGGTTCTTGCCATAAAACCACAGGACCTGGACACCCTGGCCGAGACCGTTGGAACGGCGGCCAAAAACTCTCTCGTCCTCTCCATGCTCGCCGGAACACCAATGGCAAAAGTAGGCAAACAGCTGGGTACAGAGAGACTGATCAGAATTATGCCGAATCTCGCCGCCGATATCGGAAAGGCGGTGACGGGCGTCACCTTTTCACCGTTTCTTGACGCCACCACCCGCAAGGATATCCTGACGCTTTTGGCAGGCATTGGCACCCTTCTGGAGGTACGGGAAGACCAGCTCAACGCCATAACCGGAGTGTCCGGCAGCGG
>JBAYPC010000385.1:0-3080 GCA_041677905.1 Alkalispirochaeta sp.
CATCGGTTAACAAGCGGTACGGCAACAAGATAGCGGTGCTTTCCGGGGACATTCTCTTTACGCAGTTCTACGCGCTGGTCGGTTCGATTGACGCGCTGTCTCCGGAGGTACGGTTGGCGCTGCTGGCGCTTTTTACCGACGTTACCCGGCGGATGTGCTTTGGTCAGATCTTTGAAGAACAGATGCGAAGGCGACCGGCGGCTTCGACGGCCTCGACGGCACCGAAGTTTGAGGACTATCTGGACACTATCGATAACAAAACGGCGTCGCTCATGTCGGGCTGTTGTGAAGCGGGGGCGCTGGTGACGGGTGCGCCCGGCGGTGTTGTAGAAGCGCTGCGCGGTTACGGTCACCACCTGGGTATGGCCTACCAGCTGTTTGACGATCTGGACGACCGGGACGGCGTCTACCGCGACCTGGACCGGATCGCCGCTGAGGCTGATACCCACGTGAAAGCGGCTCTTGATATGGTAACTCGTCTGCCCGAGTCCGAAGCAACCGATCGTCTGGGTGCCATTGTGTCGGCAATTGGGCCGGGTACGGCTTTGAGCTTACTCTACCACTGACCGGTCATTCTTCGTTGACAGGATATCAATGATCTGCCCTTTGGTGGCCGTCGGCTCGAGAAGGAGGTCTGCCGCAGCTTCTATCCTGTCGGTATTACGACAGTTGCGGACCAGTTCTTCTTCTGCTTCGGACAGCGTGAATCGGCGAGAGAGTTGCCGGGCCAGGAGCGCAGCTTGACCTTTTTCAACACCTTGCTGTAACCCCTCGTCGCGGCCACGTTCAATCCCCTGCCGCATGCCCTCTTCCATTCCACGTTCCCGTATCACGTCTGCAACACTTTTCATCTCGTCTCCCCCCGGGTAATTATAACTGATTTCATCGAACATTTGGAGCGTCTCACCGGTGGCTTCAGCGGGCACCTGGGTCAGGATATAGTTCCAGATTGTACGCCTAAATTGTAGAGGCAACTCGCGGTCCAAAGTGGTGATCAACAGGTCTCTGAGATATTGGTTCGGAAGGCGCTCCATGACGTGTTTGAATGTCAAAAGCCCCGTGTATGCCCGGAGCCGGGTGGCTTGATGTAGTTTTTGTACGGTAACCTGGGAGAGGTCCAACAGGTGGTACTGAAGATTCACCGGTACAGTGGTACCGTTGTCGACGTGTGCGTGGAGGTGTTTTATGTCCCGGGGTATCGTCCAGCGGGTGCGTCCGCAGTAGACGACCACCGGGTGAATTACCGGAAGAGGAGTGGTCTGCCACTGGTGCCAGAGGCCGGCGACATACCGCAAGAGCTGTACGGCAACGCGGCGGTCCGGGTAGGACTTGTGTTCCACCAGGATGTAGATCAACTCCCGGGAACCGGATTCTGTTTCAACGGATAATAAGAGATCCACCTGGCCGGGTGCGACGATTTCTTTACCGGTGTCGCCCTGGACGTTTCCTGCGGCGGCGCGGAGTGTCTCAAGGCGAAAACGCCGGGTGATCCTTCCGGGCAAGGCCAACTGTACCAGGTCCTGTTGTGCTTCCGGTGTGGTGAAGGTAGTGCGGAAGAGGTTGTCGTGGGGTTGTGTGTTTTCGTGCGGCATCATGGCCTCCACTGGTTCCTACACCGGAAGGAGTCATGGTGCTTCTTGAAGTGCCGTGAGTAATGCCCGGCGAGCCAGTTGTCGGCGGAGCTTGGTCCGCCGTCGGTGGGGTGAGGTTGGGCAAAGCGGAACGTCTCGCGTTCAATATCAATGAAATTTTCGACGTTGTAATTCGGCGGCGGTGATGGCGACGGCTACGGCGACGTTCAGTGATTCTCCGGCTCCGTAGCGGGGGATTGCGAAGGTGCCGTCGGTTGTGGCCTGGGTGTCGGTGCGCAGTCCGTGGGCTTCGCTGCCGAAGATGAA
Organism: Alkalispirochaeta sp.; assembly: GCA_041677905.1. Taxonomy (GTDB): domain Bacteria; phylum Spirochaetota; class Spirochaetia; order DSM-27196; family Alkalispirochaetaceae; genus Alkalispirochaeta. The sequence continues at coordinate 1,899 of JBAYPC010000385.1, forward strand.
GACGGTTCGGCGGGGGAATTCCACGGTGTACAGGGACCGGCCGGCCATGTCGGCGGCCCAGACGCCAAAGTCTTGGGGCAGGGTGTTCAGGACCGGTTCTAAAGGGGTGTACACGGTGTGTACGCGAAATATGGCTCCCATGGAGGCCTGTACCACTTTAGGGTTGTAGACGTCGACGCAATCGGGGGTACACACGAGGCGGGTGAATCCAAACCAGTCACAGATGCGCAGAATGGTTCCCAGGTTGCCCGGGTCAGAGACGCCGTCCAGGGCGAAAAACGAGTCCTCGTATTCGATGGGGAGTGGGGGTGCGGAGGTTGCTGAGGGCGCGGAGGGCGCAGGGGGCTGTGAGAGCTGGGGTTTGCGGCAGACGGCGAGGATGGGTGGGGCCGTTTTCAGTGCCGACATCCGGGTCATTTCAGCGGTCGAAGCGGGGAGGGCGGTTTCCGGCAGTTTGAAGGGGAAGTCGTGGGGCTTCCCCCGGTAGGCGATCATCTCCAGGTGGGCGCCGGCGGCGAGGGCTTCGCCGACTAACTTCACCCCTTCGATGAGAAATGAATTGTACTGGTCCCGGAACTTTTTTTGGTGCAGGGCCTTTGCTTTTTTGATCTGGTTTTTTGTGATGTTTCCCGTCATATCACCTACCCTTCATACTGTACATCATGTTGTAATCGGACTAACAGGGACATGTTTTTATTTTTGTCCAACGTTGCTCAATGTTGATACATGTTGTACCATCTATCTCATGAGTGAGCGACGGCCTGACGGATATCTGACGGTGAAGGAGGCTGCTGAGCGCGTTGGTGTCAGCACGCAGACGCTTCGCAGATGGGACAAACAGGGTAAGCTCTCACCGGGTCGACACCCCATCAATAATTACAGAGTTTATTCAATCAGTCAAATCGACCAACTGGTCAAAAGTCTGGAACCTGATTATGGTTCGTTGGGTTTGACAATTACGGAAGGGACAGTAAAACCACGATTTGAAACGTCCCGGGGTGAGCTCTATCAGGGCGACGCGTCCGAGATCATGAAGACATTTCCGGCAAATTCGATCGACCTTGTTTTTGCCGACCCTCCCTACAATATCAGGAAAGCTCAGTGGGATACTTTCTCGTCCCAGAAAGAGTACATCGATTGGTCCCTTGCCTGGATTACCCAAGCCCACCGTTTACTTAAAGA
>JBAYPC010000386.1:0-3048 GCA_041677905.1 Alkalispirochaeta sp.
CGAGACGGACATGTTCAGCTGAGGCCGGTCGACCAGGTTGTTCCGCATACCCTGGGCCCGCCGCCGTTCCAGGTCTATCATCCGCGAGCGTATAACGAAGTTCTCCGTCACGGGGCCATCCGGCTTCGGCGTCTCCGGCATCGGAATATCGGTAAAATCGTCGACAATCACGTACTCTCCGAGCCCACCGACGGAGTTACCCAACCCCAAAACCTTTACAAGATCCTGTTTGGTCCGAACGGCCGCCAGCTCCATATCGAACAGGACATTCCGACGGTCATTCAGAGCCACCTGGAGTGCGAGGACGGCGTTCTCCGAAAGCGTACCATCCCTCCGGTCCAGCTCCGCCGTGTCAATCTGCCGTTTCAGCAAATCCACCGTTTGTCGGTTGAGTTCGAGGCTTCGCTGGAGCCCCGCATACCGCACGAATTGGCCTAACCCCTGTCTGACGACGCTGTTCCGGCCGGCGGAAACGGTCAGGTCGGCCTGACTTCGGGCAAGTTCAGCAGCCCGGAGTTCTGCGGAAAAGACTCTGGTATCGACCACGGACCGAGTGGCAAAGAGGGGCTGACTCAACCCGAACGAAACCTCCGGCACCTGCTCTACCGTCTTTGATCCGGCACTTTCGGTCACACTGAACCGGTGAGACACACCCGCCGTGACCTGCCCACTTGTCGGAAGGCTTTGCCGAATCTGCAGACCTACACCGGCACTGCGGGTTTCACTGATCTCGGCGGAAGCGGTTGGCCCGGAAGCACCGGGCAACCGTTGTCGGGAATAACCGTAGGGATCGATGTCCAGGGAGATATCCGGCCGCACCGCTGATCGTGTAAGCAGGTACTGCTGCGAAGCTTCCACAGCTCCTCGCTCCGCTTTTTCCAGGGCGGGATCAAACTTTATAACCCGGCGGACCACTTCGGTCACATCCATTGCGTCCTGGGCGGCAACCTTGGGGCCCGACAACGCCATAATTGCAATGACCAAGAGCATCTTAGTACCTGCACCTCCGTCTTTAACACGCCGTCGATCGTAAAACAGACCGTAAAAACTGGGAACAACGACCAGCGTTGTCAACGTGGAAAAGACCAGCCCAAAAATAATCGTACTCGCCATAGGACCCCACACAACTGATGTTCCACCCAACCCCAGAGCCGTCGGCATAAGCCCGGCAATGGTGGTAATCGAGGTCAAAAATATCGGCCGGAGTCGCGTTACCGCTGCCCCGACAATGGCCTCCGACACTTCCAGGCCATCCTGTCGTCGACCGTCATTGGCAAAACTCACCAAAACAATAGCGTCGTTCACCGCAATTCCCGCCAGGGCTACCCCGGCATAAATCACCGTGGTGGACAGAGGCGTTCCCGATACCAGGAGGAATAACACCACACCTACAAAGGCAAAGGGCACCGTTATCAATATCAGCAAAGGTTGAGTGTATGACTTGAACTGTGTCGCCAGAACCAGGTAAATCAAAAATATTCCGATGACGAAGACCCGCAGTATTTCCTGCAGCGTCCGGGCAATTTCTGCAAACTCCCCGCCAACCTCCAGGACCACCCCAGGAAAGGCGGGCTGCAGTTCTTCCTCAAACAGACGGTATATCTCTTGATTGATCGCCGGCACTCCCACCGTACTGTATGCCTCGGCAGTGACAGTGGCCTGTCTTTTTCCGTCAATTCGTCGGATGGACGAAAGGATATCATCCTCATCTACGACAGCTACAGCGCTGAACGGTATCCGACGCCCATCACCGGTCGGTATTTGTATCTGCAGAAGCCGATCCGCCGCCATCTGTCCACCCGACCCATAACGGACGAGTATTTCTGTCTCTTCGTTATCTGTAAATACGGTCCCGGCCGAAACTCCTTCGAAACGCCCACGGATGTACTGACCAATAAGGCTGGTGTTGAGACCATACTCTGCGGCGCGCCGTTCATTCACACGAATGCGTAATTCCGGTGTTCCCGCATCCAGATTATCCGAGATGTTGAGGAGTTCCGGGTACTCCTGCAGCTTTTCCTTGACCGCATCTGCTACGGCGGCCAGTTCAACGAAGTTGTCGCCGAAAAACTGAAACACGATCGGCGGGTCCGTAGGCGGGCCGCCTTGCTGCTTCCGGAATACAACCGATTCAGCACCTGCGATATCTTCGGTCAACGTCCTGGCATCGTTCATGATTTCCGTAATGGAACGGGTTCGTCCCTCGTCCTGTTCGGTCAAGTCTACAACAATCTGCGCCACATTAGACCGGCGGACGTTCTCGTTGGTGCCGCCGGAAAAACCGACAAAGGTGTTGACCGCCACAACTTCACCGTTCCCGACCAACCGCAACAGGCGATTCTCGTAGTCCCGGGCAAATTCATCGGTCCTGCTGATCGGTGTTCCCGGAGCCATTTCAATATCGACGTAGTACAGTGTTGCATCTTCTGAATCAAAGAGCTTCTGCTGTATGCCTCCGACGAGGGAAAACACCCCGATCATCACCAGGACCGTGGCAATCACCACCAGCCTCCTGTGCCTGTAGAGTGAAGTCAGGCCCCGCCGATACGCGTCCTGAAGACGAATGTGAGACTTCGGAACACCCTCGCTGGTTTTTGGCCCCGTGATTCGCCGCAGGAACCCGCTCACCCGATTTCCACCGCCGCCCCGGCTCTTTCGTCGCCCCCCGGGCCAGTCTGCGTAGTGGGAAGGGATAAATACAATCGCTTCGAAGGTTGACGCAATCAGGGCAATACTGACGGTCAGAGGAACAACCCGAAGGAACTTTCCGATAATCCCCGGCAGAAACGTCAGCGGCAGGAACGCGGCCACGGTGGTGAGCGTCGCCGCTATGACCGGCAGAACCACCTGATTTACCCCGTGAATTGCAGCATCGTGCCGGGCCATGCCCTTTTGCTGCTCCAGACGATAACTGTTTTCTACGATTATAATTGCGTGATCGACTACCAGCCCGAGGACCAGAACCAGCCCGAAGAGGGTATTACTGTTCAAAGTCTCACCGAATGCATCAAGAACGATAAAAGTAAGGGCAAAGGTGATAGGGATTCC
>JBAYPC010000387.1:0-3033 GCA_041677905.1 Alkalispirochaeta sp.
GGTGTCCTCGGTGTCCTCGGCGACCGCTCGGTTCCGGTTGTGTTGTCCCGGTTTTCAATAGCCGGCGGTCCGATATCTACATGTCTTTCGTGGGTCCGGTTTTTGTTTGCCCGTCTGTTGTTCACCCGGTATAGCGCTGCAACGTGATCGTCGGTCAGAACCTCTGCTACCGGTCCGATCCGCTGTACCACCAGATCTTGAATGGTGAGCGCGTGGGTCGCCGCAGCGGGAATCTCCTCCAGGCGATGGGTGACCAGCACGAGATTGGTTCCCGTTTCCGCCACCGTGTTGATCTGCCGGGAAAGACGGTCCCGGGCCTCTGCATCAAGCCCATCGTACGGTTCGTCCAGTACGAGGAGATCGGGCCCCTTCAGCAGAGCCCGGATAATGACCGCCATCCGCATTTCCCCGGCGGAGAGGACACGGAACGGCCGGTCCAGCAGATGGTCAAAATCGAACAGTGCTGTGTAGCGGGAAAGGGTGTCCGGTCGGGCGTTTGCAAAGAGATCCCGGGGTGTCACGCCATCGTCGGGGCGCCCGGCGTAAAAACGGGCGTGATCGAGTTCCAGTTCCCCGGCGATAAGGGCCTGTTGGGATTCAAAGGAGACCACCTCGATTCGGGTGTCTGCAGAGACGCGACGCCGCCCGGAAGAAGTGGGGACGTCCCCGGCCAGGGCCCTGACCAACGCGGACTTTCCGCTGCCGTTAGGACCAAGCACGACCCACTGTTGGCCTCGGCAGATAGTCCAGGTGGTGTTGTGGAGCAGGTGGAAATCACGTAACCGGACGGTGACGTCGTCTAAAGACGCCAGCGTCCGGCATTCCAGAGAGGTGGACATCCTGTATCAGCTTCTTACTTCTTCCAGTTTTCCGGACGCAGTTTGCGAACTTCCGAGCCGGTGAGCCACATTTCGGAGTTCCCCATCTCGTTCAGTTCGGCATCCAGCTTTTCCCGGTAGTCCGGGGCGCTGTTCACACGAAGGACGATCTCCGTCTCTTTTCCCGTTTTCACCGAGTTGTACAACTCCTTGAAGACCGGGAGGGTCGCTTCCTTAAACCGGGGTTTCCAGTCAAGAGCACCGCGCTGGGCGGTAGTGCTGCAGTTGGCGTACATCCAGTCCATGCCGTTCTGACCGACCAGGCGAATGAGACTCTGGGTGAGCTCTTCCACCGTTTCGTTGAACGCTTCGCTGGGGCTGTGGCCGTTGGCGCGCAGCGTTTCGTACTGGGCCTCCATTACACCCGCCAGCGCCCCCATCAGAATTCCCCGTTCACCGGTGAGGTCACTGTAGACCTCGTTCTGAAATGTGGTGGGAAAGAGATACCCGGAACCGATGGCAATTCCCGTAGCGATGGTCCGTTCTTCAGCGCGGCCGGTAAAATCCTGGAACACGGCGTAACTGCTGTTGATGCCGCTGCCGTCAAGGAAGTTGCTTCGCACGCTGGCACCGGAACCTTTCGGTGCAACCAGCATGACATCAACGTTCTTGGGAGGAATGATGCCGGTCTGGTCCTTGAAGGTCACCGAAAAACCGTGGGAGAAGTAGAGACCGTCCCCCTCGTTGAGGTTTTCCTTGATGGTAGGCCAGAGTTCTTTCTGCCCTGCATCGGAGAGGAGGTACTGGACAATGGTACCGCGCTGCACCGCTTCGGGAATTTCAAAAAGCGTCTCGCCGGGAACCCACCCGTCGGCGACGGCTTTGTCCCAGCTCTTTCCGTTTTTCCGCTGTCCCACAATGACGTTAAAACCGTTGTCCCGCATATTGAGAGCCTGTGCAGGTCCCTGGACGCCGTAGCCGATTACCGCAATTGTCTCTTCTTTCAGGACGTCCCGTGCCTTGTCCAGGGGAAACTCTTCACGGGTTACCACATGTTCTTCTACTCCGCCGAAATTTATTTTAGCCATATTAGCCTCCGTATGTTGTTAAGGTAAGCATACCGATTTTATTACGTTGAATAAAGCGTTATTTTCACTATACTCTTGTGCGTATGACGCAATATGCAATAAAAGACCGGGGCACCGTTTCGTGACCTTTGACGAGCTGCGCCTCTTTAACCATCTGGCGGGAACGCTTCACTTTTCACGAAGTGCCGCGGCGTGCAACATCAGTCCCTCCGCCTTGAGCAGGACCGTCCAGCGGCTGGAGGACGAACTGGAATGTACCCTGTTTCAACGGGACAAGCGGTTTGTCGCTCTGACACAGGCGGGCAAGACCTTTGCAGGCTACGTTCAAGAGACTCTTGAGCGGCATGAGGAGATGCGCCGGACCTTGTCGGAACAGGATCAGCACGTACGGGGTGAGATTTCGCTGTTTTGCTCAGTCACGGCGGCCCAATCCCTTATGAACTCGGTCCTTCCCACCTTCCGGATGCGCTATCCTCTGGTAAGTATCCACATCCACACAGGCGACTCCGCCGATTCAATTGACCGCGTCCTTGACGGCACGGCGGATATCTCAATTGCGGCCCGCCCCGACGTACTCTCGGACGCTCTGGATTTTCACGATTTGACGCGGACTCCCCTGGTTTTTATCGGCCCCCGGGGTAACGGGCCGGTGGGAGATTTTGTCGAACGGTTTGAGGCGGGCAGCGCCGGGAGTGTCGAGTTGTCGGAGTTGAAGGATATCCCCTTTATCCTGGCCGACCGGGCCCTCTCGCGGCGTGCTGCGGATCGGTGGTTCCGCGCCCGGGGCATCCGGCCGAAGATATACGCGGAAGTCGCCGGCCACGAGGCGATTATCGCCCTGGTGCAGTTGGGATTTGGTCTGGGGGTAGTACCGAAGCTGGTCCTGGACCAGAGCCCACTGGCGGCAGGCATCCAGATACTCGACCTGACACCGGCGCTGCCGGAGTACCGCATTGGTCTGTGCGCCCAACGCCGCCGACTGGCCTCAACTGCGGTAAACGCGTTCTGGCAGGTTGGTAAGGAAACGACGCTGCCGGCCCCCGCCGGAGGGTAGCTGCCGATTGCACCGCGAACGGGACTCAGCGGAACGCAAGTTCGCCGGGGCACCGCCCCGGCAATAATCAGAA
>JBAYPC010000388.1:0-3017 GCA_041677905.1 Alkalispirochaeta sp.
ATGCGCTCGGTGGTGAGCGATCTGGGGCTGAACCCCGACGATTACGGGTCGGCTCCGGTCGGCGGGGGCAAGCCGGTCGAGAGTGGGGCGGCCGCCGGCGGCGGAAACACGACGAGCGGGAGCGGTAAAAGCGGAGCGGGGGCCGCCACCGAGGGTAAGAGTGCGAGCGGCGGTGCGGATAAACCAGCCGCGAGTGGGGCGGGTGGTGAGAACACGGCGAGCGGTAGCATGCGCAAAGCGAACGCCGGTGGGGCTCCGACCGCCGGCGGGAGCGAGGCGGGTGGTGAGAACATAGCGGGCCGCGGCGGGAGCGGGGCGGGTGGTCTGGCCCCCGGGATGCCGCCGCAAGAACTTGCGGCGGCGGTCCTGTCTGAGGACGAGAGGAAGCGGTTTGCCGCGCCGGGTGAGTACGAACTGGTTGACTCCCTGGACGGGGTGGACCGGTGGATCGACAAGGTCCGTCGGGCCGGTACGTTTGCCTTTGACTGTGAGACGACGGCATTGAGTCCGCTGGACGCGCGTCCGGTGGGGTTTTCCCTGTCGGTTGAGCCGGGCACGGGCTGTTACATCGTCCTTGAGGGGCCGGAGGGCGCCGTGCTGGATGGGGACGCGGTGCGGGAGCGGTTGAGGCCGCTTTTGACGGATGAATCGTTGCTCATGGTGGGACAGAATCTTAAGTACGACTGGTCCGTTCTTTCCCGCTGGGGAATTGAAATTTCCAACACACTTTTTGATACCATGATAGCCGCCTGGTTGGTCGATACCACCCGGAGTTCGTATAACATGGACAAGCTTGCCGGGGAGTACCTCGCCTATCAGACCACACCCTTTGCCAATCTGTTTCTGGAAGAGGGGGAACAGTCCGGCAAAGTGAAGGACCGGCAGTTTACGGAGGTACCCCTTGATCGAGCCGTCCAGTATGCGGCGGAAGATGCCGATGTTACCCTGCGTCTCTTCGTCGTTCTGGACCGTCTGATAGATCGGCGGAATGTTCGTTCCCTTTTTGAGGAGCTTGAAATGCCCCTCGTTCCGATTTTGGCGCGGATGGAACTGGAGGGTATCGGACTGGATGTCTTTGCTCTGGAAGAGTACTCGACATACCTGAGCGATCAGATCGGTTCCGTGGAAAAAAAGATCTACGACCTGGTTGGGCATGAGTTTAACGTCGGCAGCACCAAACAGCTGCAGAAGGTTCTTTTTGAAGAACGGAAGCTGCAACCGATCAAGAAGACCAAGACGGGATACAGTACCGATAACTCGGTTCTGCAGGAACTGGCCAGGGAAGACCCCCTGGCAGATCTGGTCCTGCGCTACCGGATGCTTACCAAACTGCGCAGTACCTATGTCGATGCCCTGCCGCGACTGGTTCATCCGGAAACCGGCAGGATTCACACCAGTTTTAACCAGACCGGGACGGCAACGGGGCGGCTGTCCAGTACGGACCCGAATCTGCAGAACATCCCCATTCGAGAGGAAGAGGGTAGGCGCATCCGTCTCGCCTTTGTGTCCCGGGACGGGTACCGTTTTGTCAGCGCCGACTACGCCCAGATCGAGCTGGTTATTCTGGCGGAACTCTCCGGAGACCAGTCACTTCGTGACGCTTTTATCGCCGGTGACGACATTCATAGCAGGACCGCCGGTCTAATCTTTGGAGTCGCCTCAGACGAAGTCTCATCGGAACAGCGCCGGATGGCGAAGACGATTAACTTCGGTGTCATGTACGGAATGAGCGCCTTTCGCCTCTCCAATGAACTCGGTATATCCCGAAACGAAGCGGATGCCTTTATCACGGCCTACTTCAGTACCTATAGCGGTATTCGCCGGTTTATCGATGAGACGGTACGACAGGTGGAAGAGGTGGGTGAGGTAAGGACCCTTATGGGACGACCTCGGCCTATTCCCGATATCAACAACCGGAATCGCACCGTAAAAGCGGCCTCCGAACGGGTTGCGGTAAATACACCGATACAGGGCACCGGGGCGGATATCGTAAAAAAAGCGATGCTCGCCGTCTCAGGGCGCCTCCGGAAGGAAAAGTTGAAAGGCCGGCTTATCCTGCAGGTCCACGACGAACTCATTGTGGAATGTCCGGAAGATGAAGTTGACCGAGTCTCGGCGGTTCTTATGGAAGAGATGTCGACGGCGGTTTCTCTTTCGATCCCCCTTCGAGTAAGTGTTGAAAACGGGCGCTCCTGGGGAGAGATGCACGAGTGACCGTTCCTGAAGGGAGTCCTCCCCGGAAGGTTGTTGGTGTGGCCGGTAAATGCTGTGCCGGTAAGGACGTGGTGACCCAATGGCTCCTGGACCGGGGTTGGAGTGAGATAAACGTCGATGCCATAGGGCATGAGGCTCTTGCGGCACGGCACACGGAAATTGTAGCGGCCTTTGGTCCGGACATTCTGGGCGACGGATTAACCGTGGACCGACGAAAACTGGGTCAGCGGGTCTTTGCCGACCGGGACGATCGACACCGTCTTGAGGCTATCGTTCATCCGTGGATGCGGCAGAGGGTGGCTGAAATTGTCACTGAGTTTCGAAACAGTGGTGATACGACCGCCGCAGCGGGACTGGTGATTAACGCGGCACTTCTCTTTTACATGAAAATGGACCACCTGTGTGACGTCGTTCTTCTGGTTCGTGCGCCCCTTCGGGAACGCCTGCGCCGGGCGCTTCGTCGCGATGATCTCCCTCTGGGGCAAATTGTCCGAAGACTCTGGTCTCAACGTCGTCTGAATACTCAAGCGTATCGTTCTCCTGCCGAAACTATAACTGTGGACAACGGTCAATCACTGGAGGCCCTGTACCGGCGGCTCAGTGAGATAGAAGCGTTCCACGGTTGAGGAGAGAACGACAGGTATGGAGCAGAACAAAGTCCTGATGATAATCGTCTCGGTGGCGATCTTTTTCGTCGCTATTGTTGGTGTCGGCGTGGCACTCCTCTATCCGAGGGACGGCGGCGCGACGACGGCGGTGGAGTCTTCAGCGGATCGCGGGTTTGATCCAATTGAATACGTCCG
>JBAYPC010000389.1:0-3016 GCA_041677905.1 Alkalispirochaeta sp.
ACCTGCGGTTCGACGTGTACAGGAGGGCCTGGGCACACATGTCGCAGAGGTTCATATCCCGGACAAACCGGGCCGTTGCCGTTTTCGCCGCTTCGTATTCCTCCCAGAGTGACACCAACTCATCCCGGGCAGCCGGAGACGGCAACAGGGACGCTACCACGCCAAAGGCCTCCCGTTCCCGGCGCCGCTTTTCGTCGGCCGACATGGTCTGTTCATCCGGATGAGCCCGGGTAGCCACGTCGCCCATTTCGGCCTCGGCTATATCGTGGACCAGGGCCATGGAAATGGCCCTGTCCCGGTCGACCTGCTCCTGCCCGGCGTAGAGCCAGCAGAACATGGCGGTGCCCCAGCTGTGGTCTGCCACCGATTCAGGATCGGTAACTCCCCGGAGGAGCCAACCGGCCCGTTTTTCGTCCTTCAGGTCAAACGCTTTCAGTAAAAAATCGATCGACAGAAAATCAGTTGTCATGAAATCAACCCATGTTGACGGCGGGGTGTATTGAGCTTAATGTGATTTGTGCATTTTGCACTATATTTACGACATATGTATGGAGGTACATCATGAAAAAGGGTACAACGCAGCAGTCTGCGACTACAATAGCGGCCTTTGAGGCGCAATGGACAACTATTGTCGATTCAACAGCGGCTGCTTTTCGCATGGATGCAGCTGAAACTGAGTGGCTTCGGACCAAACCCGTTGCTCGGGTGATAGGGGCTATCCCGTTTCTTGCGGGCTGCCGCAACGCCGCCAGAACGGCGGTGACCCACCTGGGAACCTATCTGCTCTCGATTCGCGAGACCAAGCCGTTTTACAATGCCAACAGCGAGGACGACGGCGACATTCTGGACCGTCTCAAACTGATCAGCACCTTTGACGGGGGCAATCGCGCCATTATCGATCGGGGTATGGCCCTTATCGGCCTGAGTATGATCCTGGACTATAACCGGGACGTTCAGATTGACGCCGCCCTTGGCAAACACAATCCCCTGACTACCGGCGCTTTTGACTTTGAAAAAGCGTACGCCGATCTGGTCGGCCGGGTAGAAGCGGTGGACTGCCCTGAAATGGAAGTGCTGTTGAGCCTGGAAGATGTTGGCACGCTGGGGTATTGGGGTACTCGATAAGGGGTATGGTGCTGTAGATGAATCGGTTTCGGGCGCACGTGGTCTGGCTGCAGAGAACGGTGGGAATTACCATTGCTGTCGGCAGTGGGTTGTCGGCCGCGATCGCGTTTTTCGATTTGAAGGTTGGTCTCAATTACGTATTGATAGAGACTTTCGCCCATCCATCGGTGTGGTTGTCGGTACTATTTGTGCCGGCGGCCGCACTGACCGCCAAATACATAGGCTCGGTGGGGCAATGGGCCCAGATAGCGTTCTGCTTTGTCGCGGCTATAGCGGCTGTGTTGACCTCCACCAGTCCAAATGACCTGACCAGCTTTGTCTTTGTCGGCCTGGGGTACTTCCTGGCAAATCGCTACCGGAAAATTGAAAGGAACGTCGGACGAGTTTTTGTCCCGGTGACGGCGGTGTACCTAGGGGCGTGGCTGGCGACGAATATGAATATCATCGGCGGGCCGGCGGTTCAGCTTCTCTTCAGTGCCCTGGGTGGCGGAACACTGCTTATGTTGACGTTCGCCATCGTCCACTCTACGTCCATGGAACAGCGGGAAGTACAGGCCTATCTGGAAGAGGCGGTCCGGGAGCGTACCTCGGAGGTTCGGGAGGCGCTGACCAGGCAGGAGAACCTGACACTGCGGAACGAAGTTCTATTAAAAGAACTGCATCATCGAACCAAGAACAACTTGCAGGTCATGATCAGTTTGTTGTCGATTCAGAGAAGCAGGACCGACGACTCGGCCAGAAAGGCGACGGCGGTGCTGGAACAGGCGGAGCAGCGGATTCAGTCGCTGGCGACGACGCACGAGGTGTTTTACCAGACGGACCAGGTGGTAACGGTGGAGTTGGCGGAGTACGTGCAGGCTATTGTGGGGTCATTTTCTCATTCACAGGGGGCGATTGAGCTGCATCTGGATATGGAGAAGATGGAGGAGATGGAGGAGATGGAGGGCGGCGGTATTCCGATGACCATGGACAACGCGGTTCTGGTCGGGCTGGTCATTAACGAGATACTCACGAATGTGGTTGAACACGCCTATCCCGGATCGATGCTGAAGCCGGTCTGGATTACTCTGGGCGAACGGGACGGGCTGGTGGAGTTGCGGATAGCCGACCGAGGCGTGGGCATGGATCGGGGGGTGGGCACAGCTACGGGCGGCACAGCTACGGCGGGGCTGGAGATTATCGACGCGCTGGTTGCACAACTGCGGGGTCGCGCGTCGGTGGTGGGAACACCCCATACGGTCTGGAGTATTGCGTTCCCTATACCTGCCTACTAACCGACAAACTTTACGGCTGTGCCGTAGACGAGAACTTCTGCCGCACCCTGCATCACCGCGCTTGTGGCGTAGCGAACGTTGATAACCCCATCTGCGCCAAGTGATTCGGCCCGTTCCACCATCCGTTTTGTTGCAATGGCCCGAGCTTCGTTGATCATCTCGGAATACGCCTTCAGTTCACCACCTACCAGGGTCTTGAGCCCGGCCATGATGTCTTTGCCCACGTGTTTAGACTGAATCATCGACCCCTGGACCAGTTCCAGCGTTTCCAGCTGCCGGCCCGAAATGAAATCAGTATTTACGATAATCATCGGGATTCTCCTGAGCGATCTCGTGCAACCGCTGCCAGATTACGTACACCAACGCAGCGAGTACTGCCAGGGTGGCACCGATAACCGCGACGCCTCCGATCCATCCTCGGAGAAAGGTGGTAAAGAGAAAGTAGTAGACCCCGCCGATAGAAGCGATGACCGCCCCTGCGACAAGGCCGATTAAGAGGGTTGCCCCGGACCTTTCACGGTTGAAAACCTTATGCATCATTCTGGTATAGTACATCCTTTGGTTGGGAATGTCGCCTGGGAATGTCGTGGGCCCTTTCGCACATTTCCCTTGCGGTA
>JBAYPC010000390.1:0-2998 GCA_041677905.1 Alkalispirochaeta sp.
CCGGCTTGGCCATACCCATATTGCCGTGGTCGCCTTTGTCGACGAACCACAGCTTGTAAACAGGTCCTATGTAAAAAGCGAACGCCTTGCCGGTTACCGGGACGCCTTCGAAGGCAGCGGCCTCTCCTTTGATACGACGGTCCGGTATCTGGAGTGCGAGTCAACTATGTCCGGAGGAGAGCTGGCGGCCCGGACCTTGTACTCCAACGGTACGGGATACTCCAACGGTACGGGACCCACTGCCGTGGTATCCATGAGCGATGTCATCGCCCTGGGGGTATTACGCTATCTGGTCGAGCAGGACACCCCCGTACCGGACCGGGTATCGGTAATCGGTTTCGACGATATACCCGAGGCACAGCTCATCTCTCCCCAGCTGACGACAATCGCCCAACCCGGTTTTGACAAGGGAAAACGGGCCGGGGAAATTCTCATGGAGATAATGGCGGACAAACCGGTAGATGCAGAATACCGCCTCGACTCCACGCTGATCCGACGAAAATCCTGCGCCCCGCCGGCCGGATAACCGGTAAACTCTCCAGCCCACCGGTATTTCTACCCCTCTTACGTCAACTTTTATAACAATTTTTACATTCTGTCCCTCCCAAGGTTGAAGACGTGTTCTTCTTTCCATACCTTATCCTTGTTGAAATACGACAAATGATACCCAAGGAGGAGTTGATGAACATAGCTGTGCTGCGGGAAAGTGCGCCCGGCGAAACCCGGGTCGCCCTGGTGCCGCCCCACATACCCGAACTCATAAAGATGGGTGTTGAGGTCCTTGTCGAGAAGGGAGCCGGGTTTGCTGCCGGTTACCCCGACGACGAGTACTCTGAAAAAGGTGCCCAACTGATCGATCGAGAAAGTGCCCTTGAAAAAGCAGAAATTCTGTTAACGGTGCGGTCCCTTGCCGCCGGTGGCTTCGGCAGCGACGGAAATCTGGCACCTCTGAAGTCGGGAGCAACCATAGTAGGACAGATTAACCCCTACGAATCGCACCCGTCTTTTGATGCCCTTAAAGCCGGTGGTTATACCGCCTTTGCCCTGGAGAAAATCCCCCGTATAACCAGAGCCCAGAGTATGGACGTCCTCTCGTCCCAGGCGAACCTGGCGGGGTATCGCTCCGTCCTGTTGGGGGCCCTGGCCCTTTCCAAGATTTTCCCCATGATGATGACCGCCGCCGGTACCGTCGTACCTGCCCGTGTTTTTGTTGTGGGAGTGGGAGTTGCAGGCCTGCAGGCGATAGCTACGGCAAAACGACTGGGTGCAGTCGTCAGCGCCTACGACATCAGACCGGCGGTCAAAGAGCAGGTAGAGAGCCTTGGTGCTCGGTTCATTGAGCTGGACCTGCCCACCACCGACGACACTGAAACTTCCGGCGGTTACGCCCAGGAAATGGACGAAGAGTTCTACCGAAAACAGCGCGAAAAAATGACCGAGGCTGTTGCCTCCGCCGATGTGGTTATTACAACTGCCGCAGTTCCCGGCAAACCCGCACCCACTCTGGTAACCCGGGAGATGGTAGCGGCAATGCACCCGGGGACGGTGGTCGTTGATCTCGCCGCCGACCGGGGTGGTAACTGCGAGCTCACCTCCCCCGGTGAGACCGTCGATGCAGATGGTGTGAAAATTCTCGGACCGGTAAACGTCGCCGCCGGTATAGCCCACCACGCCAGCCAACTCTACAGCAAGAACATCACCAGTTTTCTCGAAACGATCATCTCCGAGGGACAACTGAATATCAACCGGGACGACGAGATCGTCGCCGCAACCCTGGTGACCGAATCGCCGGCGGCTGAATCACCCGACAACAACGACAACAACGACAACAACAAGGAGAGCAACTGATGGACTTCGTCGCAATTCTAACCATTTTTGTGCTGGCAATCTTTGTCGGCTTTGAGGTGATTACCAAAGTACCCCCTATCTTACACACCCCCCTAATGTCAGGTTCAAACGCAATTTCCGGCATTACCGTCATCGGTGCACTGATTGCCGCGGGTACAGGAAACCACGCCCTCACCACCTCCCTTGGCCTGGCGGCACTGATATTCGCCACAATCAACGCAGTGGGCGGATTTCTGGTCACCCACCGGATGCTGAGCAAATTCCGGAAGCGAGGTGAGTCATGAGCAGCAACGCCACAGTTATCGAACTCGCATATCTTCTGTCGGCCGTCCTGTTTATCGTCGGCCTGAAAGGACTTTCCCATCCCCGCACCGCCGTACGGGGGAATATGCTCGGCGCCCTGGGTATGCTCCTGGCCATAGTCACCACACTCCTGGCCCAGGACATTCTCAACCCCACCCTGATAATCATCGGCCTCTCAGTCGGTTCGGTCGTCGGAGCCCTTCTGGCAATGACGATCCAGATGACCGCCATGCCACAACTGGTTGGCCTCTTTAACGGATTTGGTGGTATTGCCAGCATCCTGGTGGCCGGGGCCGTCCTGTACCAGGTACTCAGCGGGTCCGCCGCCGGTGCGTCTGCCGCCGGTGCATCCGCCTCCGGTGCGTCCGCCTCCGGTGTCGCTGCCGCCGGCGGCATCCAGTTTCTCATTGCCACAGCGGCGAGCGGCCTCATCGGTGCCGTCACGTTTTTCGGATCCCTCATCGCCTTTGGTAAACTGCAGGGACTGGTAACCGAAAAACCGCTCCGTTATCCCGGCGAGCAGATCGTAAAGATACTCGTTGCAGCAGCATCGCTGGCCGCAGCGGTTCTCGTCGTACTCAGCCCCACCACCACAGAGTACTACTGGATTCTCGCCGGTGTCGCCTCGCTGCTGGGAATCCTCCTGGTCATCCCCATCGGCGGCGCGGATATGCCCATCGTCATCGCCCTGCTCAACTCCTACTCAGGCCTGGCAGCCGCCGCCACCGGATTTGTCCTGAACAACACGGTGCTGATCATCGCCGGCTCCCTGGTCGGCGCAAGCGGCATCATCCTCACCAACATCATGTGTAAAGCGATGAACCGTACCCTGGCAAACGTGTTATTC
>JBAYPC010000391.1:0-2996 GCA_041677905.1 Alkalispirochaeta sp.
ACGTCCGCGTCCAGAGCGTCGACTTCCCCGACGAAGAGGACTTCCACCTGGACCAGGTACCCCCGATGATCCCCACCTACTGGGGCAACTACCTCCGGGGAGCCGTCCTCTCCCACAAACGAAAGTACAAACTCACCAAAGGCATAAACGGCGTCGTCCAGGGAAAACTACCCATCGGCGGCCGCAGCTCCTCCGCAGCCGTAACCACCGCCTACCTCATGGCCCTGGCCGCCGTCAACGACCTGGACATTACCCCGGATGAACTGATCGGATTCAGCCACTGGGTGGAACGAGAGTTCATCGGACTCAACAACGGCATCCTTGACCAGTCCGCCAACATCCTCAGCCGCAAAGGCTATCTGATGCATATGGACTGCCGGACCGGCCAGTCCAGCCTCGTACCCCGTTCCCCGGAACTCCCGGAGTTCGAAATCGTCATCGTCTATTCCGGAATTTCCACCACCCTGATACAAACCGACTACAACAACCGCGTCGACGAATGCAAAGTCGCCGCCTGGCTGTTACAGGAACTCGGCGGAGCCCCGGTCTCCCCATTCCGAACCGTCACACTCCGGGACATTCCCCGGGAAATCTACAAAGAACACCGGGACAGACTTCCCGGCCGGTTCCGCCGCCGGGCGGACCACTTCTTCACCGAACTGGAACGAGTCGCCACAGGCGTGCAGGCCTGGACCCGGGGCGATATCACCGCCCTGGGTGAGCAGATATTCGCATCCGGCGAAAGTTCCATACACAACTACGAAAGCGGCTGCCCCGAGCTCATCACCATCTTTAATATCCTCCGGGACGCACCCGGGGTCTACGGCGCCCGATTCAGCGGTGCCGGGTACCGGGGCGCGTGTATCGGACTCATCGACCCGTCCCGACGAGACGACATCGCCGACGCGGTCCACCGGACCTACCCAAAGGCCCACCCGGACTTTCGCGACGAGTACCGCGTCTTCTTTGGTCAAACCGACGACGGCGCCCGGATCATACCCGTATGAACCCCCCTACCACGGACTGCATCATCCTCGCCGCCGGCTATGCAACCCGCCTCTACCCCCTCACCAGGGATATCCCCAAACCCCTGCTGCCCGTCGCCGGCCGGACCATCCTCGACCGCCTGATCGACAAAGCCCTCCACATCCCCCACCTCGGGCGGATAATCGTCGTCACCAACGCCCGCTTCTATCCCCAGTTTGACCTCTGGCGGGCCACCCGCCTCCCGACCACACACACCTCACCGGAGCACCCACCGGTCGCCGGGCCGGCTCCCGACATCATCCTCCTCACCGACGGCTCCACCGATAACGACAACCGCCTGGGCGCCTTAGGCGACCTCGCCCTGGCGGCCGAAGTCCGCACCTCCACCACAACCCCCGCCGTCGTCCTCGCCGGGGACAACCTCTTTGATTTCAACCTGGCAGACTTCGTCACCTTCCAGAAAGACAAACAGACCGACTGCATCACCACCCACCACCTCGCCGAAGTGGAACGGCTCCAACGGACCGGCGTCGTCGAACTGGACCGATCATGGCGCGTAACCGCATTCGAGGAAAAACCCGCCGCCCCCCGCACCACCTGGGCCGTCCCACCCTTCTACCTCTACACCGCCGACACCCTGACCAATGACATGCCCGCCTTCCTCCAAAGCGGACACGACCGGGACGCCCCCGGCAGCTTCATCCCCTGGCTCCTGGACCGCAAACCCGTTCACGCCTTCCCCTTCCAGGGCCCCCGCTACGACATCGGCAATCTGCAAAGTTACCGAGAAGTCCGCCTCGCATTCGGCGAAGACATCACAGACTGACCCATCCCCCAATTCTTTTTTAATTTTGAACTTCGTTCTGTAATGGCGGACCAGGTCCGCCACGCTCTATCCCCGACACCAGGGCCACCCCCCTCACGGGGCTTCCCCAACCGTACGCTATTTTCCGCAAGATAGATGCGGAAAACAATGCATTTCCGACATCACAGTTGCGGTTTTGCAGTCTCCCTATTAAACTGGACCCATGTTTCTTGAGCGATTCCTCTCACTGGAAACCGATCTTTTAGCGCGGTCGGTGTTTCTCTTTGGCCCCCGGCAGACCGGCAAAACCACACTCCTGCGCCGAAGGTATCCCGACGCCCACTGGTTCAACCTCCTGAAGGGAGAAGAGTTTCTCCGACTGAGCGCAGAACCGTGGCGCATCCGCCAGGAACTTACCTACCTCCCGCCGGGCTCCATCGTAGTGGTCGACGAAATCCAGCGGCTGCCTTCGCTGCTGAACGAGGTACACCACCTCATTGAGGATCGAGACCTTCGATTTGTCCTGACCGGCTCCAGCCCCGTCAAACTCCGCCGGGGTGGAGTCAATCTCCTCGGTGGCCGGGCACGAACACGGTATCTCTCACCCCTGGTGTTTCCCGAGTTCCGTTCGTGGGACCTGAACCGCATTGCAGCAGTGGGTTCGCTACCTTCGATCTACCTCTCGGAAGAACCCTGGGAGGACCTTCGCAGTTACGTCGGGACCTATTTACAGTATGAAATCCAGGCAGAAGGACTGGTCCGGGGCATTGAGAGCTTTTCCCGCTTTCTTCGAGTTGCCGCCCTGGGAGCGGGTCAGCAAACCGTATTTGAACACATCGCTTCGGACGCCCAGGTACCGGCGCGCACAATTCGGGAATACTACTCCGTCCTGGAGGAAACACTTCTCGGACGCCTGGTGCAGCCGTACCAGCCGTCCAAAACTACATCACGAAAGGCGGTATCCCGGGGCAAGTTCTACTTTTTCGACGTGGGCGTTGTGCAGGCTCTGGTCGGGCGCCGGGACGTCGCCCCAGGGACCGGCGAGTTTGGACGCGCTGTAGAACAGTACATCTATACAGAACTGGAAGCGTGGACACAGTACAACCGGTTGGACGCCCAGGTCTCCTACTGGCGAACCGCAGATGGACAAGAAGTAGACTTCGTCGTACCCGGCCGGTACGCAATAGAAGTGAAAGGCGGCGGG
>JBAYPC010000392.1:0-2983 GCA_041677905.1 Alkalispirochaeta sp.
GTTGTAGGTCCGCTTGTTGATTTCCCGGGCCAGCGCTTCAAGGCTGTCGGCTTTGAAGATCCGGTCGGCTTCTATACCGCTTTCTAACTGGGTGTCTGAGATAAACCCGCCTTTTGTGACGATATCTTCACCCATGATGGTAAATGTGGGGAAGCTGCCGGTATCCTGGGCCGCTTTGGAACAGACGTCCCGTCGTTCGCCTTCGTTTACGTACCGTTTTCCGTGGGCGTCAACGTAGACAACGCCTGAACTGGGTCCACTGAACGGAATGACGGCGTAGGAGTCGAGTACTCCGTTGTTGGGGTTGGCGAAGGGGTACAGCTGGATGTAGGCCATGTGGACGGTATTTGCTCCCACTTCCTGGGCCATTTTGATGCCTTCACCGGTGGCTCCGACGTGGTTGGTTGTGGGGATGTCCTTGGTCAAAGAGGGGACGTGGAGGGTGCGCATGGCGACGTTTCCGCCAAAACCTCCGGTGGTCAGGATGACGCCTTTCTTTGCTTCGATGTTTTTGGTGCCGTCATCAGTCTTTACCTGGATTCCCAGGACTCTTCCTTCCGTACCGTCGCGGAAGATGTGAACCATTTCGGTATCGGTCATTACAGTAGCACCCGATTCGTCGACCAGTTTTTTCTGGACTCTGACGATGTCACGGCCGACTCCGTTAATGGTTGTATAGGTTCTGTAGCCGTAGTGTCCGCCGGGCCGTGTGAGAGACTCTCTGACCTCAAGGCCGTTGTCGAGCAGCAGGTCAAGGTAAAAGGGCGCTCCGTATACCAGGTTTTTTACTAGAGCTTCGTGGCTCATGTAGTCTCCACCTTTGATGGTATCTTCGATGTGCTTTTCCGCCGTATCGGGTACCAGGTCGAACTGCTTCTGGAAGTCGGCGGCGAGTTGGCTGGTGTACGCTGCGTAGACACCGCCGTTGATCTGGGAATTGCCCCCGACGAAGGGCATTTTGTCGATGAGGAGTGTTTTTGCTCCGCTATCGGCGGCGCTGTGGGTTGCGGCGAGGCCGGCAAAACCGCCTCCGACGACGACAACGTCATAGCTCATGTCCCATTTTGCAGGAACTGTGCCCGCCGGTGCGGCTGCTTTTGTTGTCTCTGCCGAGTCTGAACCGCACGCGGTAAGGCCGAGTGCGATGACAAGTACGATTAGTACGGAAAGGATTCTTTTTCCTCTCATATTTGATCTCCTTCTGGTAGTGCTCCGACAGGGAATACGTGTCAGGTGTCCTGGGAGTTGAAAACCATGTTGTGATTACCCTCATGGTATGAAAAAACAGAACATTAGTCAATATAAAAATATCGATTGTATATAAATAATGGTGGGGAATGTGGTAAAAGTGGTGTGGGACGATGGGCCCCGGGAGGGGGGAAAGGGCTGGGGTGAACGGGTCGGGCTGGGCGGAACCGACAGGTTTGTTTACAAAAAATGGATTGGAGATTGGCGGGGAAAGGTGGGGCGTGTGGGTCCTTGTAAAATTGGGGATGCGAGTCTATTCTATGGGCACGGAAGGAAATGATGAGCGATCTACATGACGATATTCAGCTGGTGACGTTTCAACTGGGTGTGGAGTACTACGGCATTGATATTATGCAGGTGAAGAGTATTGAGGAGGCCAGGGAGGTGCGGGCTATTCCGAACTCGCCGGCGTATGTGGAGGGGATTTTTAATCTTCGGGGTGAGATTATTCCGGTGATCAATTTGCATCGTCGTTTTCATCTGAAACGGGCGGAGTTGGATGATGAGGATCAGCTGTTAAGTGGGTTTCTCATTATCAGGCTCAAGGGTATGCACGTGGCGATTGTGATTGACAAGGTGTCTCGGGTGGTTTCGGTGGCGGGTAAGGAAATTCAGGAGCCGCCGCAGATGATTTCCGGGATTGGTAATGAGTACATTGAAGGGGTGGTGCACCGTGATGAGGGCTACCTGATTATTCTGGATATTGAACGGCTTTTCGATCTTCGCGAACTGGAAACGCTGGAAACTATCGCTCGCTGACGCTGGACAACTCATATGATTTCTGTTTTTCGACCTACGATTCGGCGTGCCGATATGGATGCGGTGCTTTCGCGGCTTGCCGAGGATTCTATTGGCGCGGGGAGTCTGTCCCGGGAGTTTTCTCAGGGTGTTGCCCGGTACGTGGGCAGGCGGAGCGGGATTTCTTTTCGGAGTTACGGGCACGCTTTGGGGGCGATTGCCCGGGCGCTGGATTTGCCGAGGGGCAGTCGGATTGGGGTGTCCGCGCTGGTGCATGTGGCGGTGAAGCATGTCTTTGAGGAGTACGGGTATGTGGTTGTTCCGATCGACACGGACCGGTCGCTGCCGGTTCTTCCGTCTCCTTTGAACTACGACTACGAGGCGCTTGGGTTGGCTGCGCTGTACGCGGATACGCGGCTTGGGTATGTGCCGGACCTGGAACATATGCGGCAGCTGGGGATTCCTCTGCTGGAAGATGTTTCTGAGGGGTTTGGGGGTAATACGGGGAGTTCGAAGGTCGGCAGTGTCGGTGACCTTACGGTGATTGGTCTGGAACCTGAGCACATCATCACGGCCGGGGGCGGGGCTGTTGTGATCAGCAGTAGTACGAAGCGGGTGTCGGTCCTTTCGTCGTGTGTTGATCCGGCGGTTGGTGAGCCGCCGCTGCCGGATATGAATGCGGCTTTGGGTATTACGCAGCTGAAGCAGATTGAGCGGTTTATTGAACGCCGGAAGGAGATTGCGGCACGTTTTGTCGGGGTTGTCCAGCGGGGGCGGTATCGGGTGCCTTTGCAGGGGGGTGATGGGGACAATGTGTTTTTTGCGCTGCCGGTTATGGTTGATTCTTCGCCTCGGGAGGTGGAGAAGTACGCTCAGGGTCACGGTGTGGCGGTACAGCGGGCGTTCGTGGATACGGTGCTGTCTGTTTTGACGGGTGATGGTGGTGACGGTGGGCGTGGTGACGATGAGCGTGGCGAGGAAGGCGTGCGGGGCGGCA
>JBAYPC010000393.1:0-2976 GCA_041677905.1 Alkalispirochaeta sp.
CTCTCTTCGCTTTGATCAGACCAGTGACGCCGCCGAAGGCTGGTCCGGCCGGATAACGAATGCGGCGGGGACGGTGGTGCGCAGCTACTCATGGAACCGGACGGCCGAACCGTTTGAATGGAATGGTGCCGACCGGGCCGGGAATACCTTGCCCGACGGCGAGTACATCTACACGGTTACCGGTACCGACGAGGCGGGAAACACCGGAACCTTCCGGAGTGGGCCCATTACCATCGACACGCGACCTACGAGGATATACGTCACCCTTGGGTCTCGCCGCTTCTCACCGAACGGGGACGGCATCCTGGACAGCCTGGAAATCGGGCTGATCACCAACAGAACCGACGGGGCGGAAGAACGGGTTGTCGACATCGTCAACGCCGCCGGTGCGGTTGTCCGGACGTTCCGAGCCGACCGGGTTCAGGGACGGGAGACGGTCCTCTGGGACGGTAAAGACGAACGGGGACGGGTAACCGACGGGCAGTTCACCGTCCGATACCGGGTCATCTACAACAACGGGGCGGTCCCGCAGGTTGATTCACCATCGGTAACGCTGGATACTGCGGGCCCGGAACTTACGGCCACCCTGAAAGGTCTGCCTTTTTCTCCGGACAACGACGGGCTCAACGACGAGCTTACGATACACCTGGCCGCCCGGGACGCGTCTCCGATTTCCTCCTGGAGTTTTGATATTCTGGACCGGGGAAACCGGCCGTTCTACCGATTTCAGGGCACCGGAGATCCTCGGCGGGAACTGATCTGGGACGGCAGGTCCACCGACGGAGAAACGGTTATCAGCGCCGAAGACTACCCCTACCGTTTTACCGCCGTCGATGCGGTGGGTAACCGGAGCGAGGTGCGAGGGGTGATTCCCATCGACATCCTGGTGATACGGGACGGTGATCTTCTGAAGATACAGATATCCAACATCAACTTTGAGCCCAACAGTCCGGTACTGCAGCTTGATGCCGCCACTGAGGAAGGGGCTAAGAACATCGCCGTTCTTGACCGGCTGGTGCAGGTTTTTGACAAGTACCAGACCTACCGCATTCGGGTTGAAGGTCACGCGGTAAACGTCACCCAGACTGAGCGGGAAGAGCGGGAAGAACTGCAACCTCTCTCTCTGGCGAGGGCGCAGACGGTTCGTACCGCCCTGATAGAACGGGGTATGGATCCGGGCCGGATTTCTACCGTTGGGCGGGGTGGTACGGCCCCTGTTGTGCCCCACACGGACCTGAACAACCGCTGGAAGAACCGGAGGGTGGAGTTCATACTGATACGGTAACCCGGGCCGAAGCTACAGCCCGGGTCTGTAGCCCGGGTCTGTAGTCGGGGCGGGCGACATCTGCTATCTTCTGCCCATGTTGTTGAAGCGTTTTCGTCCGCTCCGAAAGACCTCTCCGGGGGTGGCCATTCTATGGCTCATGCTGATGTTCGTCGTTCCGGTGGGTCCCCCGGTCCTTTTTGGGCAGGAAGGCCGGGACCTTCCCCTGGTGCGGGATGTCCGCATCGAAGGCCTGAAACGGACAAAAGAACGGGTCGTTGCCGATTTTATCGAAATTCGGCCGGGGGAAGGCGTTGAACCGGAGGTGCTGCAAGAGCTTCAGGACCGGCTGATCAAGAGTGAGCTCTTTGCGTCGGTGGCCGTCACGACCGAACCGGTTGATCCCGGTACGGTGGATGTGGTGGTTACGGTGGACGAAAAGTGGACTCTTGTGCCTATTCCGTTTTTCAGCACCAGCGGCGACGGTTTCAGCGGCGGTCTCATTCTGATTGAAACGAACCTCTTTGGTCTGAACAAACAGCTCATCGG
The DNA here is from genome assembly GCA_041677905.1 of Alkalispirochaeta sp. Classification (GTDB taxonomy): domain Bacteria; phylum Spirochaetota; class Spirochaetia; order DSM-27196; family Alkalispirochaetaceae; genus Alkalispirochaeta. The sequence continues at coordinate 1,814 of JBAYPC010000393.1, forward strand.
GGCGGGATTCGGCGGTACCGACGGGGTGAGTGGCTTTTTTGTCTACGCCGATCCGTCCCTGTTCGGAAGTTCCTGGTCCACATCGATCAGCGTCTGCCGGTAAGTCGGACCAGGAAATACTCCGGGCCGATGGAGAACGGGTGCGGAAGTACACCCTTGCCGGCGAAAGTGTGGCACTGGGGGTTGGATACGGTATCACCCAGGACCTGCGTATAAGCGGGCGGCTGGGGGTTTCCTCCCGACGGATCTCGGATTTCCGCCCCGGTCTGGACGAGACGGAAATTGAGGATGCGTCCTTGCTGGAACCGCAGATCGGTATCAGCTACGACGGAACGCGACCGGTAGATGTCCTTCTGGTGGGTCCTATGGTTTTTCTGGGGGCGTCCTGGACCGCCCCCGAGCGGGGGTGGAACGTCCGGTCCGACTTCTCCTGGGGAGCGGCTCTCTTCGGCACTCACCGGATCAGGCTGATCGGATCTGCGGGATACGGCGAAATGCCCGTCACGGCGGAGGCGTCGGTCAGTGCCCGGGACGGGTTTCGCACCCTTCCCTACCAGGCGGCGACGGCCGACAGATGGTCCGGCGGCGCGGTGCTGTACGACCTGCCGGTGGTCAGCGCCGATTGGGGTGCGTTTGTCCTGTCCCACTACTGGGAAGGCGGTGTGTATGAGACGGAAGTCCTGGACGCCCAACCCTACTACGGCCCGGGCGGCGGATTCCGGGTCTATATCAGGCAGGTGGCGATCCCCGCTCTGGGTCTGGATGTGGCCTACAACATCGCCGATCCGTCGTGGGTATTCAGCTTCACCGTTGGTGCTCGAATGTAGAAACATGGGAAGAGGAGGACATCCGGTGATACTCATCGAAGGGCAGATAGGTGTCGGCAAGACGACGATCGGGGAGATCGTTCAGGAACGGTTTGGTATTCCCCTGTACCGTGAACTGAACAACCCGGACACCCTGGCCCTGCTGGACCGGTTTTACGCGGACAAGCGCCGCTGGGCGTTTACCCTGCAGATCCACTTTCTCAACGAACGGTTTCGGATGATCAAACAGATTTTTCGGGACGGTGGGGGTGTCCTGGACCGGTCGATTTTTGGGGACCGGATATTTGCGGAGATGCTGGCCGCCGACGGGGACATGTCGGGTGAGGAGTTCCGCAC
>JBAYPC010000394.1:0-2968 GCA_041677905.1 Alkalispirochaeta sp.
CTCTTCTATCTCGTCGTCCCTGCCAAAGTAGAGTGGTAAAGAAGGTTCGGGAACACTGTCCTCCGGTTCAAGACCCTCTTCCATTTTTTCTCGGAGCGCAGACAGCGTCTTTCGCAGCTCTTCAGCCGGGGACAACTTCCTCGCCTCCGACTCTGCCTGTTCTACCTGTTCTACCCGTTCCACAACCGCAGTGGCCGCCCTCGTTGGGGCCGGGGCCGCCCTCGTTGGGGCCGGGGCCGCTTCGGGGGCCGGCTCCGGTGCCGGTAAGCGCGGTACGTGTACCTGCCCTTCCTCCGTATCCTCCTGACCTCGACTGATGCGGTTTTCAAAGAACCGCCACGCCTGAAGGATACCGAGAGCCTCCAAAGCTAACACCAGACTGAGAACGAGCATTGCGCCGCGAAAGGTAAACCCGTTGATCAACAACGCAAGAAACGGCGCATCCGCGGCACCATCGAGAGCAAGAAGGCGAAGAATCGTCGCAATAGTTAGAACGGGAATATGAACCAGATTGATAAGCACTACCGTCGGCCAGGTCATTGGTGCGGACCTGCCGCTGAACACCGCCAGGATCACAAGGTAAAAGGGAACCCACCACGCCGCAACGTGGAGCGTAGAGAAGAGAAACCGGCCCGGAACTGCAATCAGAAAACCGAAAAACCCGGTCGGATCCAGCGCCGCTATGCCAATCGAAAGAGCCGCACCCACCCCAACCGCTGCCAATACGAGCGCAAGTACAGTATGACCTTTTCTGGAATGTCCATCGGCGTGTTGCCTGTCATCGACCACAGATACCCTCCCTGTATCCCACTATCGGTCGTTTCAGCCGAATCCATAAGGGTCACCAATAGCCGATCAGACCCCACACCCCCAGAGGAACCAGATACAACCCGAAGAGGTATATCTTTCCCGCTTGTACCACCCTCAGGAGCATCCGCAAGGCGGCGTAACCAACCACCCCTGCAACGGTACAGCCGATAAGGACAACCCCTATGTTCATCTGACTTTCCAGCGTCCCCATATCGCGGGCCGTCAATACCAGAGCACCGAGAATTGCCGGAATGGACAGCAGAAACGAGTATTCACCGGCAGTTTTTCGGTCCATGCCCGAATAAAGGGCCGCCGAAATGGTAATTCCTGACCGGGAAATACCCGGCAGAACTCCAAATCCCTGGGCAACACCCAGAATTGCCGCATCTTTCCAGGAGATACCAAACATCGTCCGGCTTCCCCTGCTCCATCGAGTAAGGAGCAGGAGGAATGCCGTAACCAGAAAGAGACCCGATGTAACCACCGGGTTCCGAATATCAAAAGCGCCGTCCAGTACGATTCCTATAACGCCGGTTATCCCGGTCGTCACCACGACTATCGGGACAAGCCGCAGATACGGTCGGTCTTCGTCTCTGACGCGTCTTTGAATCCACCGTCCAATTGCGACAAGAAACGCCGCCACCTGGCGGCGCAGAACAACCACAACCGCCACCAGTGTCGCAACGTGGAGAAGCACATCAAATAGAACCGGTATCGACGCAAGACCAAAAAGCTCCCTGGCGATCACCAGATGCCCACTGCTGGATACGGGAAGAAACTCCGTCAGACCCTGAACGACCCCCAAAACAACTGCCTCCAATGTGTTCATATTCGTCCTTGTCCGAAGAGATTCTGAAATACCCGTTCCGGCGTACTACCGTCTATAAACCACTGATAAACCGCCGACGATACGGCTATCTTACGGAGGTACCACCGGGTTTCCACAAACGGTAATGACTCGATCTGGAGAACCGGCGGCAGATCCCCAAACTCCGCCACCCACCGGCGACCACGGCCCAAACCGGCGTTGTACGCCGCCAGACGAATAACCGGTACGTCCAGATGTTCGCCCAGATAATCCAGGTAGTATGCCCCAAGACGGAGATTCTCTTCCGGGTTGTCCAGATCGGCAGAATCGAGACGCAACCGGCGAAGGACGTCATCAGCGGTCGCCGGCATAAGCTGACTTAAACCGCGAGCACCGACATGAGATTGGGCATCCCTGCGGAAATGGCTCTCCTCCCGGACAAGTCCCGTCAACAGAGCAGGTGGAATACCATGACGCTTTGCGGCGGCCTCAATTTCCGTTTGAAATGCCGGTGGATATAGAAGCTCCAGATCACCCGGCCAGAACGGCAGATTACTGCGCCCGTGGGCCCGCCGCGCAAGATCCAGGGCGGCCGAGTGGTACCCCAGGTCGGAAAACCGCCGGGCGAGAGCCATAGCCTCTTCCCCGGTTTCCGGGTCCCAGGCGGCCCTCAAGGCGAGAGTCAGAGCAGTCCGTATATCACCCGCTGTGACCAGCGCATCCGCCAGTATCAGAGCACCCCCGGCAGCTTCTTCAAAATCAAGCCGCCGGTAGTCGATACTCCGCCGCGGCAACGGCGACGGCAACGACGACTGCGCCTGCGACTGCGCCTGCGCCTGTGGCGAGACGGCTACAATTGACGACAGATCGGTTTCCACCCCCGCAACAACCCGGGCGGCAAGGCCGAAGTAGTCCAGAACCGGTAATTCCAGAAGGTCCTGGAGAAGAGATTGGGTGTCCATACCAGAGACATACAGCCCCGCTGCATCGGCGGCAGCCAGAACCAGTTTCATGTGATCCACCGCATTCGCCGAGTCCGACAAGGTAAGACTCTCTTCGATGTCACCGAACCGTCGCCCCCGCACCAGCGCAGGAAGAAGCCGGTCAACGACAAGCTCGTATTCCCCGGCGGTAACACCGGTACCCCGGAGATCACGAAGCAAGTCGGCCATTTCTGACCCGTCGGTTATGGCAAGATCGATATACCGTTCCCTGCCAAGAGTACGAACCTCAGTACGAACCGCAGCACCGACGGCCGCCCCCCCCGGCTCTGCCATAAGACTCCGCAGAATTGTCCGTGCCGCCGTGCTGTCGTTCCGGGCCACCGCATCCCGCGCCCTGAGCAGTGAC
>JBAYPC010000395.1:0-2968 GCA_041677905.1 Alkalispirochaeta sp.
ATCATCGGAGGCCTACTGGAATTTCTCGTCGGTGCCGGACGTTTGATGAGTAAAATCCGCACACTTCTCCCTCCTGTCGTCATCGGAGCAGTCGTGGCGAGCGTCGGTTTCGTTGCGGCGCGGCTTGCCATTATGTGGACATTTTCCAATACTCAGCCCCTCTATATGGGAATGGCAATCGTCGCATTTCTCCTGGCGTTGTTTTTCAAGTTTCGTTGTACAGGCCTCTTGTCACATGGCTTCATACTGATCACCGTTGTTATTGTCGGTATCATCGGGGGATCGCTGTTTGGCGTGTTCAATTGGTCGGGAGTAGCAAATGCAAAGTGGTTTGCCTTACCCAGACTTTTTCCGTTCAGGAACTTCGAGGGTGTCGGCAACGGGAGGGCAATCGCAATTGTTGGTGCCGCCATCATTGGAGGCCTGTCCGGCTATATCGGTTCAATGTTTGAGTCTATCGGTGACTACGCAGCAACCTGTGCAGCCTCCGACGAAGTCTTCAGAGTCAAACATATCGACCGCGGTATTATGGCCGAAGGTCTTAGTTGTATGGCATCTGGGGTCATCGGCGCTCTACCGGTAACAAGTTATACCCAAAATGTCGGGATCATTGCGGCAACCGGAATAGCGTCGCGACGGGTAACGCAAGTTGCTGCCGTGCTGTTCTTGCTGTATGGGCTCTGCCCCAAGTTGGCAATGATACTTGCTTCAATTCCACGACCTGTTATCGGATCGGTATTCTTGATCACGGCCTCCATGATCATGTTTGCAGGAGTCGACTTGATCAGTTCGTCCAAACGCACGGAACGCAATACACTGGTTGCAGGCACAACACTTGGTGTTTCGGTTATGCTGCCGTTCTTTGTCACTACCGGCGGCAAAGCATGGGCGGCAACCCTCCCTCCCTTCATCAACATGGTGGTCGGCAGCAACATTTTTCTCGCGGTGTTGTTCGGTGTAGCGCTTAACCTATTGCTGAACGTTGTGTTCAAGGAAAAGGACGGCGCCTGACTCCACTCAGTCGTCGAACTCCATCGTGATGATGTCACCGGTGAACGCATCGGCGTAGACAGAGATTTCCTGACCGGTTCCCACAATCCGGAATTCGGCATCAAGAACGACTTGTCCGCCTTCGATATCGTAGTCAATCGAATCGAGCCGGTATTCTCCAAGACTGGTGAACCGGGTATCCAACGCCAGGGCGGCAACCATTTTGCGGTACACCGCCTCAAGGCTCGGAGCGGACTCATCGTCAAGTCTTGTGAGAAGACGCCGGTCCGACTGGTCCAACTGTTCCGGTTTTTCACGGAGTATCGTCCCTGTACCGGTCTGGACGTAGTACTCCTGACCGTTTGACATCTCAATGTTTACAACCGGATCGGCGCCCATTCCTTCAACGTCGACGTCCAGGACCCTGGCGTCCCCCGCTACGGCACGAACAGCCTGGATAGCCGCGTCCATCTGGTCCGGAGTGAGCGCGTAAGCCGTTGTAATCCCGCTTACCATCATAATTCCTGCGATTAACCGCATGTATCCCCTGGTTTTAATCATAAACCGGAAGTTAAACAGTTTTCCCCGGGTGGGCAACTACGGTAACGTTTATCCCAGCGACTCGATCACCCGGGTAAGGCGGGTGCGAATCTCGCCGGCAATCGGACCCAGTTGGTCGTTGTCCACCGCCTGCATTGAACTCACCGGATCGACCGCGGCGATCTCCACCGTACCCGGTTGACGCTCTTGGACGATGACGTTACACGGCAGCATCGTGCCGATTTTGTCCTCTGCTTCAAGGGCCTTGTGAGCATAAGCGGGGTTACACGCACCGAGGATTCGGTAATTGTGAAAGTCGACATCGAGCTTTTTTTTCATCGTCGCTTTCACGTCAATTTCCGTCAGGACACCAAACCCTTCTTTCTGAAGTGCATCCGTCACAGCGTTGATCCCCTCTTCAAAGGGACGATTCAGTGTTGTTGAAATATAGTATGACATAGCCTCTCCTTTTCCGCAGACCCCAAGGGAGCCGCGATGTTTTGTCTACAATCCAAAGGTACGCATTTCTGATGACCACAGTGTGAAGTTAAGATTACAGTTCTATGAAAGTCGGTGATCTCGCCACTACAGTGGTCCGTGACCCGGTACGGGTGAATGGGTCCGGTGAACTCCTCCACTGCCTATCTCTCGTTCTCTCGGTGGTCATCGCCCGGTTCGTCCCGCCTCGCCGATGGAAAGAGGTACATGATGAAGCCGACAGCAAGGATAAGGACTGACCCGCAAAACAGAACTATCATCGTGGTCATCGGTTACTCCTGAGACAATGATACAAAGAGTAGATGACAATCCTGTGACCATTGAATTACGAGCTCATGATAATCGGCAGAGAAAAGGAGAACGAGCTGCCGGCACCAAGACCGGGGCTGGCTGCCGAGATCGTACCGCCGTGGGCGTGTACCAGGTGGGAAGCGATCGTCAAACCGATTCCACTTCCACCACGGGGGCGGGAACGCGATTTGTCGGCGCGGTAGAACCGGTCGAACAAACGGGGTAAATCCTCCGGTGCAATTCCAATTCCGGTATCTACGACCGAGAACGTGACTACCGGTCCCTCCCGGCGACAGGTGAGGCGGACCGTTCCTCCCGGATCCGTGTACTGGAGCGCGTTACCGAGCAAGTTGAGCAGCACCTGCAATATCCGTTCACGGTCCATTTCCGCCCACGGTAGACGGTCGGAAAGGTCAAGGTGTAATCCGATTCCTTTGTCTTTAAACTGAGATTCCAGGTGGGCGGCTGCGCGTCGACAGAGCACGGCTGGATCGGTCACTGCAGTATCCAGGGTTATCTCACCCGCAGCGACACGGGACAGTTCTCCCAACTCAGCGGTGAGACGCTGCAGTCGGGACACCTCGGTCTGTACGTCGAGAAACGTCTCGGCGTCCGGTGGTAACACACCATCTACCAGGCCCTCCATCAT
>JBAYPC010000396.1:0-2959 GCA_041677905.1 Alkalispirochaeta sp.
ATCCTGGCGGTGCCCACCAGCTTTGAATCTACCCTGGAAGCCCAGAAATACGGCATACCCCTGCGAAGCATGAACGACCCGGACATTGGCGGTTCACTTGACATCGCCATTGATGGGGCCGATGAAGTGGACCGGAACACCCTCTACCTCATCAAGGGAGGCGGAGGTGCTCTCACTCAGGAAAAAATGGTGGAGTACCGCGCCGGATTACTCATCGTTATCGTGGATGAGTCAAAAATCTCGGACCAGCTGGGAACGGTCTTCCCCGTACCCGTGGAGTGTATCCCCGATGCCCGGGTTGTAGTGGCAAGAGATATGGAACGTCTCGGGGGTCGCCCCCTTCTCAGAATGGCCCAAAAGAAGGCGGGCCCCGTCGTTACCGACAACGGAAACCTCATACTGGACGTTCACTTCGATACCCCGACCTTTGATGCCGCCGAACTGGAGCGAACAATCAACACCATTCCCGGCGTGTTGGAGAACGGTCTGTTCACCGTTGTGCCTCGGAGGGTCTTTGTCGGGCGGTCCGATGGAACAATCGAGGAACTTGTTAGTAGATGAGGCGGTTGAGAGTGGTGTCGTTCCGACGCCAGTTGTGCCGTACTTTAACCTGGATACTCAGTTTGACCGGAACGGGGAAAATATCATTCAGTATTTCCTCGGAGGCGGTACGGATTGCGGTGATTACCGAACCCTTTTTTCCGACCAGAATCCCCTGCTGGGAGATTTTTTCCACATAGATGAAGACCCTCGCCCAGATTCGGCGTTCGTTTTGTTCAATATCCGCAATATCGACGAACACCGCGTGGGGCACCTCATCCCGGGTGCGCAGAATTGCCTGTTCCCGGACGATTTCGGCGATCCGGAACGTCGACGGCTGATCGGTATAGTAATCGTCGGGATACCAGAGTTCCCCTTCCGGGAGGAGGTCAAAAATCGCGTCTTTAAGGGGATTCAGGTCGGTACCGGAGCCCACCGAGGCGAGTCCACCCACCTCGACCAACTGACGGTCGCCAAGTCCCTGCTCTGTAAGGAACGCTTTGCTCCTGTCCGGCCGGGCGTCGGGGTGGTCGGTCTTGGTAATGACGGTAATGACCGGAACCGAGGCGGCCGATACTATCGCCGCTACAGCCAGCTCTTCCTCACCGGGCGGACGAGTGGGATCTATCAGGTAGAGGATCATGTCTGCTTCCGGCAGAGATTCTTTCACAACGTTCCGGAGGCGCAGATTCAGTTTTCGCTCCGACGTATGGAGCCCCGGGGTATCCAACAGGACAATCTGCCCGCGAGGGTGGTTCACAATTCCCCGGATAGTGTTCCGGGTAGTCTGGGGAACCGACGAAACTATCGAGACCCGGTGACCGCACAGAGCGTTTACCAGAGTTGATTTTCCTGAAGACGGACGACCAAGGAGAACTACGAATCCGCTGCGTATTGTGTTACTTTGCATGTCCACGGGTCTTGATAGTATATTCTGGGGACAAAGACAACAATCAACTAACGAGATGGAGATTTTAATGGTACATGACAAGACGGTATATCAAGATGACAACCAGACGGAAGAGAAGAAGCAGGAAAACCCGCCGCTTCTCGACAAGATGCTCAAGACCAGGACGGTTCTGATTTCCGGCGAGATAAACAAGGAGCTGGCGGAACGGGTGGTTCGACAGCTGATTATTCTTGAGCAGGAAGGGGACGAACCCATCCGGGTCTTTATCGATTCCCCCGGTGGTGACGCCGACGCCGGTTTTGCAATTTTCGATACCATCCGGTTCGTCAAACCGGAGGTCCATGTGGTCGGTATCGGACTGGTTGCCAGTGCGGGAGCGCTGATTCTTTTGGCGGGCGCCAGGAATCGTCGGTATGCCTTTCCGAACTCGCACTACCTCATTCATCAACCCCTATCGGGAATTAGGGGCGTGGCAACGGACATCGAGATTCACGCCCGGGAAATTGAAAAGATGCGTGATCGAATCAACAAACTGATCTCCGATGAAACGGGGAAACCGGTTGAACAAGTTGAAAAGGACACCGACCGGGATTACTGGCTCAGCGCTGAAGAAGCGATAGAATACGGCCTGGTTTCACGGATCATCCGGCATCGGAGCGAATTGGAAGACAACTCCTGAAGCGCCGTAGCTAGACGCCCTGTGGTTCGGGTATGACACCTTGCGTATTACGCCCGGGACCGTTCCTCCCGGGGCTGTTCCTCCCAGGGCCGGCTGTTTGCCGGTTGCGGCCGCTTTTGCGGCCCTTGTTGGTGTTCCCGTTACGGCTCCCGCCGGCGGTTGTGATGGTGCTGTGGACGGTTACGGCCGGTATCAGCTGTACCGTCCTGGAACCGGCGGGTGATTCCTTTGTAGTCGTCTCCTACAATGTGGAGAACCTCTTTGATGCAGCAAGAGACGGTACCGAGTATAGCGAGTTCACCCCGGAAGGCGGATGGACCCGCCAAAAGATGGAGGACCGGTTACAGCGTCTGGGCGACGCTCTCGGTAACATACGGCCTACGCCGGATGTGATCGTACTGACGGAAGTGGAAAACAACACAATCCTGGATGACCTCTTCCGCCGGTACGTTGTCGACGTTTCATACCCCTACCGCGTCTTTAGCTCTCATCCCCTTGGTGCGACCGGAGTTGCTGTGGCATCCCGATATCCGGTAACAGATGTCCGGGTGTTCCAACCCCGGGCCGAATCTGAGACTCCTGTTCGGCCGGTTCTGGAGGTCCGCCTGCAGCTTGCCGACACTGCCGTGGTCGTGTTTGCCAACCACTGGAAAAGCAAACGGGGTGGTGCTCCATCGACTGAACCGCTTCGGCGGGCGGCGGCAGCCCTGCTTGCGTCGCGGTTGGCCGTCCTTGACGCCACCGAGCCGGATCTGCCGACGGTGGTCTGTGGTGACCTGAATGAAGAACCCCGGGAGGGGGAGTACATCGATTTTTCCTACCCGACTGCG
>JBAYPC010000397.1:0-2933 GCA_041677905.1 Alkalispirochaeta sp.
ACCGGTCTCGACGAGGCGTTCTTCGGAGAGCCCCCCTTTACCCTGAGCCGCCACAATGTCGTGGAGTCTCTCTACCCCTACATGGACCGCCTGGACGCGGCGGGGCTGCCGCCCCGCCGCATGATCAACCACCTCTTCGGCCTCTTTACCGGCCTTCCCGGTTCCCGCCGGTGGAAACAGGCCCTCAGCGGGCAGCTTCCCCCCATTCCCGGCAGGGACATCCTCAGCCACGCCCTGGAGGCGGTCCCTGAAACGTTCCCTTGAGAACTACTTGATTCGGCGGTAGAATGGTGCTTCTTTCAGGGTCGCAGTTTTGAAAGAGCCACTGTTGCAAGTGTCATCACATTATCCGGAGTAACCAGCGTGAAAGTACAATCACAGATAAATCTCCTTGTTCTCATCCTTGTTGTGTCCATGGGGCTTATAAGTGCCGGGCTTATCGTCGCGGCGACCACCTCTCAGCAGGTCGTTGATCTGCAGCTGATGGTGACCAGGGCCCTTACAAATGTGTACCGCGTTACCGATGCCAACAAGGAGCTGATAGTCACCACTATGCCCCTTCCCCAGGTTCTGGAACGGTGGCAGAACGCCATTGACGAGCTTGACGCGTCCATAAAGGCGCTGCCGGACCACCCGGCAAACCGGTATATTCCCGATGACCTGAAGGGCCTTCTGGAACGGAGCGGGTCGGTCTGGCGCCTGTCAATAAACCGGTTTGAGACGGCTGAGAAGGCCTTTGAACACCTGATGGCCTCAGATGTGATACCCGATTACCGCAAGACCGGCTTGTACTCCCTTCAGGAATACCTGGCCCAGTCGAGAACCACCGCAGCACTGCTCTTTTCGGTGTCCCAGCTCAACGGGGACCTTCGGTCCTTTGACGTTGCCGCCCGGGACCTGGTAGTGGTCAACCTTGAAGAGGTGAACAGGGAGATCGCAGTACAGGCTCGGGAGATCCGCGCCTTAGGTCAGTTGCTGGTCATGGCCCTGGCGGCGGTGGTTATCGTGGGGGCCTTTGTGTTTGTCTATTTCTTCGGCCGCCGTCTCTCCCGCCGGGTCGTCGCCATTGAAGGCGCCATGGAACGGGTTGCCCAGCGGGATATGACCGTCCGCACCCATTCAAAAGGCACCGACGAGATCGCCGGGCTGGGGCAATTCCTGGACCGGACGCTGGACGTCATCGCCGAGTTTATCCTCTCGGTCAAACGGGCGGTCATCCAGGCGGACGAGCTGAAAGACGGGCTCTCCTCGGGGTCTGCAGAGAGCGCCTCGGCGGTCAATCAGATCAGCCACAATATCGACTCTATCCGGACCGAGTTTGACCGGTTGAACGGCAGTGTGGAGCAGAGCTCAACGGCAGTTCATGATATAGATGAAAAGATAAAAGTGCTCAGCCGGAACATCACCGCTCAGAGCCGGATAATCGCCGACAGTACAACATCGGTGGAACAGATGGACAGCTCCATCAAACAAGTTACCCAGTTGTCGTCGGACCGGCGTACTGCCGCAGAGACGCTGGTCGAGGTCATTCTGGACGGCGGTGAGAAGATACACACCACCAACAGCATCATAGACTCGGTCACCTCCGAAGTGGACGACATCCTGGAAATTATCGAGATCATAAACGCCGTGGCGGAACAGACCAACCTCCTGTCCATGAACGCCGCTATTGAAAGCGCCCACGCCGGAGATGCCGGGAAGGGCTTTGCCGTCGTCGCCGAGGAGATCCGCAAGCTGGCGGAGAGCACCTCGGACAACGCCTCCCAGATCGACCAGCTCCTCAAGTCCATAACCGGAAAGATGCGGGAAGCGCTGACGGCAAGCCGGGTAGGGGCGGAGACCTTTGAAACGATCAGCCGGGACGTGGGTCTCTTCCGGGACGCCATGAACGATATCTTTGACAACATGCAGACTCTGGCCGCCGGGAGCCAGGCGATTGTGGAGACGACCCAACAGCTTACCGAAATCACCGGGTTCGTCACCGAGTCGGCAGAGACGATTGCGTCAAACACCAACCAGATCAGCTCAGCCATGGGTGATGCGGCGGGTATGTCCAGTTCCATTGCCAACGGAATCAAGGAAATCGACACCGGTGCCAAGGAGATACTCACCGCCGTAACGGATATCGCCCGCATCTCCGACGAAAACCGTGAACGCATGGAGGTCCTCTCAGAGCTGGTAAACACCTTCCGGGTGGACACCACCGAGGCTGCCCTGGGACTGGAAGAGCTGGAAGAGGTGAAGGTGACCGGCGTCACCGAGGCCGACCCGGAATGAGCTTCTTTCTCCGGGAACAGGGACCCCAGGCGGGGGTGGATGAGTTCTGGCGGGAAACGGAAGAGGTGATCGGTGAGGACGTGCTCGCCTACGGTCTGGCCCAGTACCACTCAGGCGGTGATGAAGAGGGCCCCCTCTGGGGACTCATCTACGTCACGGCCACCCGCCTCTTTTTCCGCCATTTCCCCCAGGAAAACTGGTTTTCCTCCGTCCTGGGCGGTGTCGGCGGTGCAGGCGGCGGCCCTCCCAAAAAAAGTGCAAAAGAACGGGACGTCTCGCTGGAGTGGGCCCTTTCAGATTACTCGGACCTTGTCGACGAGTCGGAACGGGGCGGGGTGTGGAACTTCTTCTTTGGGAAAAACACGGGTCGCCTTTCATTGGTTCCCCGGGCCGACCGGCCATTCGGCCGGCCCGTCGTATTTACTGTGGAACACGAACGTAACGCGGTGATCGCAGCGGTACGGCAGGGGCTAGCAGGTTAAGAAGCGGTGTTCCGTCCGGTGCAGGTAGGTCTCGCCCGGCTGCAGCACGATAGAGGGAAACTCGGGCCGGTTTGGTGAGTCCGGAAAGAACTGACACTCAAAACAGAGCGCTTCCCGTCCCTTTAACACCGCGCCGTCCCGGCCGAGCTGCCCCGGCAGGTTGTTGCCGCTGTA
>JBAYPC010000398.1:0-2927 GCA_041677905.1 Alkalispirochaeta sp.
ATCTCTGTTTGTCGCGCTTGTCCGGCAAGATATGGGTTTGACGGCGGTCTCTTTCGGCGGACTGCTCTTCAGCCACGGGGGGCGTTTGTGGGCCCGGTTGGCCGTCCGGCGGCTGGATTTGGCAATCGGTCTGGACCGGGTCCGTCTCTTTCCGGGAGAGGTTCTTACGGTCACTGCTGTTTTGAGAAACGACAAGGTTCTTCCGGTACGGGTGAGGTTTCGTCTGGGTATGGCCGGGGACGGGGCGATCACCGATGGTCTGGGGGCGGCGACGCGTCTTCTTTCGTACGAGGAGCGGATATACCGGTGGTCGGTTACCGTTGCCCGGCGAGGGGTGTTTTACCTGGGCCGGGCGCAGACGTACGCGGGGGACCTGACGGGGCTTCATGAACGGTCGGTCCTTCCGGCGGGGATTCCCGGAGCCGGGGAGGTTGTCGTCTATCCTCGAGTGCGGCCGATTCGGTCGGTAGAAGTCTCGTTCCAGGAGTATTTCGGTATTCGTGCGGCTCGGGGTCCCGTTGACGATCCGGCGTGGTACGCGGGAACTCGGGAGTACCAGGGGCTGCGGCCGGCCCGGCACATTCACTGGAAGGCAAGCGCCCGGCTGGGGACGCTGCAGGAGAAGCTCTACGAACCCACGTCACACCGGAAGGTGCTGTTTGTTCTGGATGTCCGGGGGTACCGGGGCGAGGAGGCCAGGGGTGCGTTTGAAACTGCGATTGAAGCTGTAGCCTCCTTGGCTGCGGTCTTTGTTGAACAGGGTGCGTCGGTGGGGTTGGTCACGAATGGACGCTTTACGGAGGGTATGGGGCGATATCTGTTACCTGAGCGCGGACCGGAACACCTGGGTGTTCTACTTGAAATTCTTGCAAGACTGGAATTGAAGGAAGGAGAGGACCTGGAACGGCTGGTTTCTCAGGCGGGACGGAGTGGAACGGGATATGTCTACGTCGGGTATGGGCCGGATGCGGTGGAAGGGGGCTTTTTTGGTCTGTCCAGTGCGCGGCAAGAGCGGGTGCTTTTTCTCTTTTCCCGGAAGGAGACGGGGGGAGAGGGGGAGGACGCGGCGGCTGTAGAGTCTTCGCCCCTTTCCCGGAAGTATCCGGTTTTGTGTGTTGAGGATGTGTTCCATGATTAAGAGGGACGGCGAATTGCCGGTGCGGATGGCGACGATAGTCATGGAATTTGCGGCGTTTACGGCGGTGGCGGACGTGGTAGTTCTTCTTATTGGACGCACCGTTTTTCCCCGGGGGGCTGCGATTCTTGCGTTGACGGTACCGTTACTTGTCGGAGGTCTGTCGCGGCTGAGGTTTTTGGAGCCGGTGCGGCGCGGGCGGTGGATGCCGGGCGGGCAGTGGATGTGGGGTGGGCGGGTGCGGCGTGTTCTGCCGCTTCTGGTACAGGGGCTGGGTCTGGTAGGGGCGGTTTGGTTTGCACTGGGGGCTGTCGACGGCGTGTCGGTGGGGGCTGCTCCTTTTTCGGCGGGCCTGGTTGCGGGGTTGGCGTTGCTTTTGTGGTTCAGGGGCTGGCGTATCTACCACCGGGCGGCGTCATTTTCACAGACGGTTATCCGTTTTGATGTGGGGTTGGGCCTGTTGGTGGCTGTGGGCTTTATCCGCATGGGGGTCGGGTCGGCGGTGGGCTTCGTGCCCGAGGCGCCTTTTGTACCGGGGGTTGTGCTGTATGTTCTGTCCGGCGGTGGTGCGCTCGTCCTGGCCCGGGCGCAGACGGATGCTCGGCCCGATGAAACGATACGGTCCCTGGCGAGTTTTCTGCTACCCGGTGTGGCGGCTGTCGTCGTTGCCGCAGCTGCGGTTTATGCGACACTTCCGTTTCTCGTCCGGGCGGCCGACGGGGTCTACACGTTGCTGAGTGACGGCCTGACCGCGTTAGAACCGTGGATCGCCTGGCTTGTTCGCGGGCTCTTTGGTCGCGGTTTTGCCGTCTCTTCCGGTGGGGCGCCATCGGTCTCCCCTGCGATTTCGGCGGGCGAGGCGGGACAGTACGGAGAATCCGGGTGGTTTGCGGTACTCATGGGCCGCGTACTGGCATGGGGATTTGTCGGGCTGCTTGGGGCGGTGGTGGTTGGGGTGGTCGGTGTCCAGGTTATCCGGTTCTTGAAGGGACTGTGGAACCGGCCCGATGACGAAGATGAGGATGTGGGTCTCCGGGACCTCCGGCAGATCCTGATGGGTATGGTCCGTATGGTGGGTCGGTTTTTCATGGGCTTTCTACGCGGCACCCTCCACGGTATCGGGACGGCGGCGGGTGCTCTGGTTGGGTTTGTGAAGGGACGGGGTCGTTCGGTCGTTCCGAATCCGGGTACGGCGGCGTTTCGGCGACTTCTGAGGTGGGGACGGTACGGTGGGATGAGGCGACGCTCCTGGGAGACTCCTGCCGGATATGCCCGTCGTCTCGCCGGATCCTTTCCTGAGAGGGAGCAGGACTTCCGTGTAGTCGTGGAAGCGGTACAACGGGAGTACTACGGCGGACAGACTCTTGAGCGGGACACCCGGGACGCACTTTCAGGCGCTGTTCGGCGTCTGGGCAGCCCCTGGCGGTTGATTGTTCTCCATCCCGTTCGTGGGCTGCGGCAACGTCTTACCTGGGGACCGCTCTAACACCGGGAACCTGAGTTCCGGGGAAAAATTCGAGGTGACTGAATCCAGTTGATGTGTCCGCTTTTTAGAGAAACTTCCGGGATGCCACAATCCGGCGGTATAACGACCAGGGTAAGAAGCGGGTGAGAAACCTGATCAGACGGTTGGAAAAGCCGGGGATGTAGACGGGGTCTCTTCCACGGCGCCGATGCAAGGCCCGAAGGGACCGCCGGGCGACGTCGTCTGCGTCCATCCACCGGGCAATACCCCGATTTTTCCTGCTCTCGGCGGACCAGTTCAATCGGTCGTGAAACTCGGTGTGGGTAA
>JBAYPC010000399.1:0-2914 GCA_041677905.1 Alkalispirochaeta sp.
CGGACGATCCGGCTGCGGCACCGAGCAGAGCGTTTGGATCGTCGAAACAGCACCGATGACGATCTTGATTGGCTTGAATCTTGATCGGTGGGCGTTAATCTTGACATGGCTTTGTAAAGCACTATAGGTTAAACTCTTAGTACGATAAGTGGAGGAAGGTCTATGCAAGTGTTTTTGTTGATTGCCCTTCCTCTTGCGGGTGTAATTCTAGGTTGGACTATTCGCTGGCTTTACGCCAGGTTTCAGCTGTCTTCTGTTGAGCAGCGTGCTGAGCGTCTGAACAAGGACGCAACGAAAGATGCGGAAGCGCGCAAGAACGAGCTGATACTAGAAACAAGAGATGCGCTTCAGCGCGAATGGAATGAACAGGATCGGGAACTTCGGGAGCGGCATAAAGAACTGCAGCGTCTGGAACAACGACTGTTACAGAAAGAAGAAAACCTGGAAACCAAGTCCGATGCTCTGGAAAAGGAGCAGCAGGAGTTGGTATCACGTGAGAGGGAACTTGACGAACGAACGAAATATCTGGAGGAGCAGGAGATACATTGGCGCAATGAAATGGAGCGGGTCTCCGGGCTTACCCAGGACGAAGCGCGCAAGCTGATCATCTCTTCTCTGGAGGATGAGGCGCGCCACGATGCACAGGGTTTGATCAACAAGATCGAACAGGAGGCTGTTGCGGCGGCGGACAAGACGGCTCGGGAAATTCTGGTTTCTACCGTTCAGCGGGTGGCCAGTGAGGTCAATACGGAGGTAACCGTCTCTTCGGTGAGTCTGCCGAACGATGAGATGAAGGGACGGATTATCGGCCGGGAAGGGCGGAACATCCGGACGCTGGAGACGCTTACCGGTGTGGATATCATCATCGATGACACCCCTGAGGCGGTAGTGGTCTCCTGTTTTGAGCCGGTCCGTAAGGAAATTGCCAAGCGGTCTCTGGAACGGCTCGTTATGGATGGTCGGATACATCCGACCCGGATAGAAGAGGTGGTCCAGAAAGTCACCGCCGATATGACTCAGACGATTTACGAAGAGGGTGAGAAGGTTCTCTACGACCTCAACATCCACCACATCCGTCCTGAAGGGGTGCGGGGGCTTGGTCGTCTTGCGTTTCGGACCAGTTACGGTCAGAACGTTCTGGCCCACAGCAAGGAAGTGGCCGTCATGGCCGGTACCCTCGCCGCCGAGGTTGGTGCGGACGTGGAGATCGCCAAACGGGGCGGTATTCTCCACGATATCGGCAAGGGGATAGAGACCGACGGTGACAGCAACCACGTGGAACTGGGTGTGGAGATGGCCAAACGGCTTGGTGAAGACCCCCGGGTGATCAACTGTATCGCCGCCCACCACGGGGATGTGCCCCACAACTGCATTGAGTCGGTCCTTGTACAGGTTGCCGACGCCATATCGGCGTCCCGGCCCGGTGCCCGGCGGGAAACGCTGGATAACTACATCAAGCGGCTGGAGAACCTGGAGGCCATTGCCGAAGGGTACGACGGTGTTGAAAAGGCCTACGCCATCCAGGCGGGTCGGGAACTGCGGATCATCGTCAACCATGAAAAGGTGAGCGACCAGGACGCGAGAGAAATTGCCAAGAAAATTGCGCGGAACATCGAAGATCAGCTTCGGTACCCCGGCAGAATCAAGGTGACCATGATCCGGGAAACCAGGGTTGTGGAGTACGCACGGTAGGCTCATGCGGATTCTGATATTGGGAGATGTCATCGGCCGTCCGGGAATGCGGGCGGTCGTCAGTGCCTTGAAGGGGTTGGCCAGGCAGTACCGGGCCGATGTGGTCATCGTCAACGGTGAGAATGCGGACGACGGTTTTGGTATCAACGCCCAGCTTGCGGAACAGCTGTTCAAGGCGGGAGCCGACGTGGTGACGACGGGAAATCACGTCTGGCGCCACGATGAAATTGCGGACTTACTGAACAACACGCCTAATCTGCTGCGTCCGGACAACTACCCCGGTGGTGTCCCCGGCAGTGGTGTCTTTGTGTATGAGGGCAAGGCGGGCAAATTGGCGGTGGTGAACCTCCAGGGTCGGGACAGGCTGCCGACTATTGAGTGTCCCTTCCGGCGGGCGAGAGAGATTTTGAAGCGTCTGAAAGGGCAGGTAGACGGGGTTGTGGTCGATTTTCACGCCGAATCTACCGAAGAAAAAGAAGCGCTTGCGTGGTACCTGGACGGTGACGTCACAGTCGTCTACGGGACTCACACCCACGTTCAGACCGCGGATGAGCGGGTTCTTCCAAAAGGCACCGCTTTTATCACCGACATCGGAGCGTCGGGACCTGACGACAGTGTCATCGGGTTTGACCCTGCTATCAGTGTCCGTCGGGCGCTGACGCAGCTGCCGCTGCGAAACGAGGTGGCGGGAAATGCGGCAACTCTGCACGGGCTCTTCGTGGAGTCCGATGGTGACGGTCGTGCGACGTCGGTTGAACGGATCACCTTCAGGTCACTTGTGTAAAAGCCACTTGTATAAAACAGACCGGGTGCGGCCCGGCGACAGATGTAGTTTTGTCGGGACGGTGGGTTATGGCGCCTAAGCGACGACTCCTGGAGGTGTTGGTCCGCCGGTTTCCCCGGTTCTCCCGAGACGAGTTGTACCGGCGTGTCATGTGCTCGGAGGTCCGAGTCAACGGAGCTGTCGAGCGGAACCCGGCGGCGTTGATCACGGAAGAGGCGGAGATCGTCCTGGACCTGGACGTGGAGCTGCGGAAACCGCAGGATGGGTCGCCGCGGCAGGAGCGGCGGCGGTACGTTTCCCGGGGCGGAGAGAAGCTGGCGGCGGCCCTTGAGGGTTGGGGTATTTCGCCGGCGGGGATGGTGTGGCTTGACGCGGGGGCAAGCACCGGTGGTTTTACCGATGCCTTGCTGCAGGGTGGAGCCGCCGCCGTGCACGCCG
>JBAYPC010000400.1:0-2892 GCA_041677905.1 Alkalispirochaeta sp.
GCAGGAGACGCGCCGCCGAGAACCTGATAGTCTCAGACCGTGATCTCCAACACTTGGCTCAACGCGTTTCTCGCCCTCTTCGCAATTATCAATCCTATCGGGAACGTCGCCATCTTCGCCGATTTTACCGACGATCTGGACCGCCGTACCCGTATTTCTCTTTTCAACGTCGCCGTCGGAGCGGGATACGGCACACTCCTGGTCATGTCCCTCGCCGGCAGTTGGATAATGACCGCCGTCTTCCAGATCAACATAGACGAATTCCGCATCGCCGGCGGCGTTATCCTCACCGTCCTTGCCGTACGGTACATCGTATTTCCCCCGCCTCGACCGGAAGTAGAAGCCGATGACGCCCGGAGCATCCTCCAGATCGGAGTCGTCCCCATGGCAGTACCCCTCCTCGTTGGTCCCGGCTCAATCGTAACAGGAATTCTCCTCCTTGACCGGGACGGACTTGTCGTAACCGTCACCGCCATTACCGCAGTGTTTGCCGTATCCTGGGTTCTCTTCCAGCTGTCACCGTACATCAACCGCTTTCTCGGCATGGCCGGACGCCTCATAGTCAGCCGAATCCTCTGGGTCTTCATCGGGGCAATCGGCGTCCATTTTCTCACCACCGGCATACGCGGAGTTTTCCTCCTCGGATAAGCCCCTCTTAGTTTTTTTATTTAGTTTGAACTTACGTTCTGCGCAGTCCCCCTCTCACCCCAACGGGCCACCCGCCTCGACCAGAGTCCTCAGCAGAGGGGTAGCCCCCCATACCGTTGGTGGCCCGCCCCAATTTGGACGACCGTCCCAAACTCCCGCAAAATGTGGTACAACCGTACCAATGAGCCGAGCGCAGTTATCAGAGACAGTTCAACGGGTGGCACACCTGTCCTTTTCCCGATCCGGCGGCCCGGGCGGTCAGAACGTCAACAAAGTAAACACCCAGGCAGTTCTGCGCGTTCCCATCGCGTCCCTTGGCCTCTTGGAAGATGAAGAACAGCGCGTTCGACGACGCCTCGCCAACCGAATCACCGCATCCGGTGAGCTGATACACCACTCATCGGAAACCCGCAGCCAACTGAGAAACCGAGAGATGGCGATCGAACGCGCCGTCGACCTGATCGAGAGAGCGCGGCACCCCGCCCCCAAGCGAAAACCGACACGGCCCGGGCGGGCCGCCAAAGAGCGCCGCCTCCGGCAGAAAAAAGCCCGGGCAGAACGAAAACGCCACCGGCAGACCCCCGACCGAGATGCGTAACCGCCGCGCCACCTCAGGCGTGGGCTGGGTTATTACCGAGCGTGTGGGTGTTCTCTACAATCCGCGATACGTACGAACGTTGAGCGCCTTCCAGTTCAGCATCGGATGTGAACGAATCCTGTCCTGCAACGCCGCATCGGCCGTAAGGAGTTCCGACCGTATCTCTCCCCGATCCAATAGGGCATCCAGGAAACTCAGGTCGGTGTCGTTCAGTGGGAGGAGTCCTGCGAGATTCTCCCTCGTCTCCGAGATCATCTTGTCGATCCAGGCGGTTGAAACCTCCATAAACGACAAATGCGATGTGCAATCGCTCATGATTGAGATTTCTCTTCGTAAGCAGTTGGTGAGCGTCAAAAAGATCCCTCGTCTGGGCGCGCGAGAACAAGGCGGAGAGTTTTCCACCGGCAAGTTCTGCCTCGGAAAGGACACGTACATTTTTAGCAGCGTATTCGCCGAGTGTTGCGGAATCTCTTACCTCCGGTTCCCAGAGCGGTATACGTAGAACGTAATTGACATCAACTTCGAGGTTCGACGCAGCTCCCGCGACAGATCGGTAACCCAGGCGCCATTTGCCACCGGCGTGCTCTGTCGGAGACTTCCGGATATTGAACTCTTCACGTCGGAATACCGCTTCAAAGGCCTGCTCAAATCGGGGGCGGATTGCTTCCAGTTTTTCGCGAGATAGCGGCTCGACCAGATTGAGATCGATGTCCACGGACAAACGCGGAAGAGGAAAGACGAACAGATTAAGGGCAGTTCCACCTTTCAGAGCGAACTTCCCTCGCAACACAGGGTGTCCGTCTATCGCTTCCAGGAGATTCATGAGGTGGATCACCTTTTCAACCGTTACTACATTGAAGCCGGTTTGCCGGGCCACCTGTTGTACCCGCTCCAGTGATAGTTTCATGTCGATTCCTCCCAACCGGCTTCGGCGATGTACACCGGGACGACCAGGTTCCAATCCGGTACAAACCGTGTTGGTCCCGAGTAGGTGCGGTCGAAATATACGGGCTTGGTCGGTTGCAGTGCGTGTAACTCCCGTAACTGGCCCTCTTCAATCATGAATTGCTCCCGGTGGGAGTCCAGGAACCAACCGACCCGCGCAACGGTTGTGGCATTACCAAGTGCACGCAGGTAGGTCAGTATCCGCGCAAGATCGATATACTCAATCGAATCCAGAGAACGCCATATCTCTTCCCAGCTTCCCGACCACCTGGGTGTATTGATCACATCCACAAGGGTGCGTTCGATCGTTGAAACCGTTACCGGCAAGCCGTAGCGTTCTCCCGCCGTTGTCTCCATGAGCTCGCTGCTCGTGCGTTTGAGCGCACTGGGCGGACTCACTGGAACGAAACTGGCCCCTCGGTAGTCGAATCGCCGTACGGTAGAGAGACTCTGGAACGTATATGTCCGGAATTGAGAGTAGGCGAGTCCGTGGAACGTAAGGGCACTGTGGTTGACGATAACGGCGTCGGGTACACATCTCCCGGCTATGAGGAGAGGATCGGCAACAGCTTGTGAACCGGTTATGCTCTTGGGAACTACCACATAGACGCCCTGTCTGATGGACTCGACCTTTCCCTTCCTCCGATAGTATTGAAGGAGGGACTCAACACTCCGGTCTCCAGGAGCGTGTGAGGCGGAGC
>JBAYPC010000401.1:0-2886 GCA_041677905.1 Alkalispirochaeta sp.
GAAGGAGTAGACTTGATTCGAAACTTCTATACCACCAGCAACACATTTTTCGTACAAAGAGGCCGCCCCATGCAGGACGTCCTCATAACAATCATTACAGCCGGACAACAGCAGAACACAATCAGGGCCGACATGGACCCGGAGACCTGTGTCGATTTCATCTTTACCGTACTCCGGGGCATCATATTTGACTGGTCCCTCCGCAACGGCTCCTACAGTATCACTACCGACACCGCCCGCCACGTCGACATGATTCTCGGTTACCTGACTTCTTGACATTACACTATCGATAATTTATTATCTTTCTTACTGAATTGATTCAGTGAACCAATTCAAATTGACAGACAGGAGTACTCAATGAAACAAAAATCCCTTCTGCTGCTTCTGGCAGCCGCTCTGGTCTTCAGCCTTATCGGCTGCGGCGCAGACGACGCCAACACAAAAACGCAGACGTCGGAAACCGAACACACCGCCGACGTCGTCGTCATCGGTGCAGGCGGCGCAGGACTTGCCGCTGCAGTTTCGGCCCACCAAAACGGTGCGTCCGTCATCGTCATAGAGAAAATGCCTTTTGTCGGCGGAAACACCATCATCTGTGGTGCCGCCTACAACGCCGTAGACCCCTCCCGACAGGGACCTCAAGGTATTGAGGACAGTGTTGATAAACACTTCCAGCAGACCTATGAGGGTGGCGACAAACTGGGCAAGCCAGAAATGATTCGCACCCTGGTAGAAAACGCCTACCCCGCCATTGAGTGGCTGGAAAGCATGGACATGGAATTCAAACCGGAAGTCTTCACCGTTCTTGGCGGACTCTGGCCCCGGGCGCACAAACCGGTAAAACCCCTGGGAACCGGCTTCATAGATACCTACATGAACTACATATCCAAAAATGACAACATTGAAATCATGGTCGACACCAAAGGACTGGCCCTTACCACCGACGGCAACCGCATTACCGGCGTTCGCGCCGAAGGTCCTGCAGGTCCGGTCAATCTCAATGCAGGTAAAGGCGTCGTTATAGCCACCGGCGGCTTCTCCGCCAACGTCGAACTCCGGGAAAAATACAACGCTATGTGGCCCTCCCTGACCAACCTGAAGACCACCAACCACACCGGTGCAACCGGTGACGGACTCACTATCGCCGAGGAAGTCGGTGCCAACCTCATCGGCCTGGAGCAGATACAGCTCCTCCCTATGGGTGATCCCGATACCGGAAGCCTCCTGGGCAACATCGAACAGGGTGTGGAAAACCGTATTTTCGCCAACAAGGCTGGTGACCGATTTGTCGATGAAGGAGCCCGCCGGGATGTTATGACCCTGGCCCTCTTTGACCAGGAAGACAGCTACATGTACATCATCCTGGACAAACACTCTTACCCCACCGGAGACACCAAGAACAACTTCAACGAGTCTATTGATCAGCTTGTGGCCAATGGAAAGGCCTTCAAGGCAGACACCCTTGAAGAACTGGCCGCCCAGATCAACGTGAATCCGAAAAACCTGGTGAAAGCCGTAGCCGAGTTCAACTCGGCCGTCCAAACAGACGGGCCTGATCGGTTCGGCCGCACCCTCTTCGACGAGAAGATCGACACACCGCCCTTCTACGCCGGACCCCGCACACCAACCGTACACCACACCATGGGCGGTATTGAGATCACCCCCCGGGCCGAAGTCGTCGACGCAAACGGCAAGACCATACCTGGCCTCTACGCAGCCGGCGAAGTCACCGGCGGTATCCACGGCGCCAACCGCCTTGGTGGAAACGCCCTTCCCGATATCACCGTATTCGGCCGCATAGCCGGTAAATCCGCCGCTACCGCAAAATAGGTCACCTTCGACAGGGACCAACAACTGGCTGCCCCCTTGGGCAGCCTTTTCTTTCATTTTTTTTGAACTTGCGTTCCGCTGGGCCCCCTTCTCACTACCCAGGGGCAACCCATGCCGTCCGGTTACCCGAACCTTACTTTGATATCCATCGTAGTTATAAAATTTTGATTGACAATGTTCGATGTATAAGGGATGTTTGATCAATATGAGTGATAACCAACTAATGTTGTATGAAATTAAATCATAAAAAGGAGTGACATCCATGACACATGACTCATCGGATGGGAAAACACCTTTTATCACTATTGACTACTTTCCCTCTCTGGACTTGCTCACGGCCGTAGACACTGCTGTACAGCGAGGCAGCGGCCGGAACACCCACACCGGAAAGCTGGTGGAGGCTTCAGCCTCACCTTTTCGCCCCGAACGACGGCACTACTCCTGGCACACTTCGCTATCACCCGTAATCTCAGTACCGTACCGGGACTCATTGCCGCCGTCGAAGAGATCGACACCGATGAATTCCTGGGGTGGTTCAAACGCGCTTTTCACGTTGAACCGGAAGAAACTAGTTGGCTCAACGTTGACCGGATCGAACTGGCTCTCGAAGACGACCGCAGCCTGGAAGAGGAGTCCTTTCATGAAGAGGCGCACCGTTTATGTACTCTGTTACAGCATCCCACCGAGTATCTGGAAAAAGTGGTATCCGTTCTGCAGTGGTTCCATTCACGGGCACTGTCGGCAAGCGCCGAGACGCGACACACCGCCGTCACCCAGTGGATAGACCGCTACGGCAGCCGTATCGTTTCATCTACCCGGACCAGCCTGAACAGTCTCACCAACGGCAGTTACGACACCTTGATGGCGGACTGCCCCACCTGTTTGTCATACCCTGAAATTCCCTGGTTACCGCGAGGAATTCCCGGGAAAAACCGTGGGGGAAAACAGGGACAGTTGAGACACTGTTCCTTACTAACAACTATCCTTCGTCAAAGAACGACCAAAGACGAAGGAGGAAAGGAAACGGTGCTCAACATGTCCCAGATAGAAGATATC
>JBAYPC010000402.1:0-2882 GCA_041677905.1 Alkalispirochaeta sp.
ACCGACGGCAACCACCACCAGTCAACGCGACTGGCCACCACCGACCGCCGGGTGGCTGCCCGGTGGCCCCAGGGTGGCCGAGAGGCGGGTAAACTGGTATAACCGAAGGATCATGAAGACGGTCATCATTGGTGCGGGTGCAGTAGGTTACCAACTTGCCCGGCAGCTAACCGGCGACAAGAAAGATGTTGTTCTAATTGAGAAGAATCCCGACATCGCCCGGAAGGTCCAGGAGTTTCTCGACTGCATGGTAGTTGTCGGAGAAGGAACCAGTCTGGATGTACTCAAGCAGGCCGGAACCGATACAGCCGACTTCTTCGTGGCCGCTACCGACTCCGACGAAGTGAACATGATCGCCTGCGGCATCGTTTCGGCGGAGTTCCAGGTCCGGGTCAAAATTTGTCGGGTCCGTAACTTTGACTATCATAAGAGTCGTCTGTCGGAAAAACAGTTTTTGGGGATCGATTTTGTCGTGAATCCTGAAGTCGAAGCTGCCCGGGCCATTATGCGGGCTATCGACTTTGGTGCAGTCAGCGACATCATGGCATTTGAACAATCCAGCGTGCAGATCCGCACGATGGTGGTTGAACGGGACGGATTGCTGACCGGCCATTCCCTGCAGGAACTTGCCCGTATTCTCCCCGGCACGTTTCTTCTGGCGGTGGTGATGCGGGACAATGGATACATCATCCCCTCGGGAACCACTCGCCTTCAATCTGGTGACATCATATACATGGTTGCCAATGAAGCAGACTTCGACAGCATATTTGAACAGGTCGGCAAGGGTCGCAGTGACCTCAAGCGAATTGTCCTGGTTGGCGGCGGCCGAATTGGTAGACAGATCGCTACTCACATCCTCGGAAAAGAACACGAATCTCTGTTTGAACGCTTTGCCCGGCGAATTACCCGGCGTGAAGACCGGCTCCTCAAAATTGTGGACCGAGACTACGAGCGATGTAAACTTCTGAACGATGAATTTCCCGACGCCCTGGTCATCAACGCGGATATCTCGGATGACGACGGTTTTGAAGAGCAGCATTTTACCAATTCGGACCTGGTCATCGCGGCGACGGACAACCAGGAACTCAACATCGTCACGGCCCTGTACGCCAAAAGCCTGGGCGTCAAGCGGTCGGTGGTCCTGGTGAACCGGTCGGGCTACGCTCCCATCGCAGCCCAGCTGGGAATTGACGTTCCGGTCAGCCAGAACAACGCCATTGTGACGACCATTTTGCGGTATATCCGCCGTGGGGCCATACGGAGTCTTCATACCATCAGCGACGGACGGATCGAAGCAATTGAACTCACCGTTCTTACCGAAAGTAAAGCGGTGGGGAAGGCGATCAAAGACCTTCACCTGCCGAAAGACTCCCTGATCGTTGCTCTTGGCCGAAACGGAGAGAGTCTGGTGCCCGGCGGGAACAACGTCATCCGCGGAAATGACCATCTCGTTGTCATGGTCAAGAAGGAGTACGCCGAACGGGTACAGGAGATCTTTACCTGATGGGCAAGCGGCGGGACAAGCGGCGGGACAGACACGACGTGCCCATGATCAACGTTAACCTGGTTATCAGATTTGTACTGATTATCCTGCTTGTTGTCTCAGCCTTTATGCTGCTTTCGCTCATCTGGGCGTTCCTGGACGGCGAAACGGGCACCGTCCGGGCGTTTCTCCTACCCGTGGGAGGAGTGATCGTTGTTGCCGCCGTGTATCTGCCCTTTTCCCGTCGGGAATACGACAACGTCTCTACCAGGGACGGTTTTTTCATGGTCACCATGGCGTGGCTTGCTGCGTCGTTCTTTGGTGCCCTTCCGTTTGTCCTGTCCGGGGCAATTCCGGGGTACGTGGACGCCTTCTTTGAGACGATGAGCGGCTTCACAACCACCGGCGCCACCATCCTTTCCGAGATTGAGAGCCTTCCCCGGTCGGTACTGTTCTGGCGCTCCATGACCCACTGGTTGGGCGGTATGGGGATTATCGTCCTTACTGTGGCAATTTTCCCCATTCTGGGCATAGGGGGACTCCAGCTTATCAAAGCTGAGGCGCCAGGTCCAAAAGTGGACAAACTGACCCCGAAAGTCACCGAAACAGCCAAGATACTGTGGATGACCTACCTCGGCCTGAGCGTCTTGGAGACAGTACTCCTGATGCTCGGCGGAATGGATGTCTTCGATTCCCTGACCCATACCTTTGGAACCATGGCTACCGGTGGATTTTCTCCCAAAAATACCAGTGTAGGGCACTACAACTCAGCGTATATCGACGGGGTTATCACTTTTTTTATGGTGCTGGCGGGTATCAACTTTGTCATGTACTACCGGGTGGCCACCCGTCGGTTTAAACCCATTCTTCGAGATACAGAACTGCAGGCGTATATCGGTATTTTCGTCGTGTCTACCCTCGTTGCAGCCGTTGGACTTCTTCCACACTACCAGTCCATCGGCGAAAGCCTCCGGTTTTCTTCTTTCCAGACGGCCAGCATCCTGACCACCACCGGTTTTGCCACAGCCGATTATGCTGTCTGGCCATACCTTCCCCAGGTCATTCTGTTTGGCCTGATGTTCATCGGCGGGAGTTCCGGGTCTACCGCCGGCGGAATCAAAGTTGTGCGCATCGTCACTATGATCAAACAGGGATGGAACGAGATGCGGTACCTCGTCTATCCCCGGGGTATCTTCACCATCAGACTCAACCGTGAGCGTCTTCGTAAAGACATCGTCTACGCCATAACGGGGTTTGTCATGCTGTACATGGTGCTGTTGATGTGCACTACAATCGTTGTCGCCGCCGCCGGTAACGACATTCTTACCGCTCTTACTACTGCTCTGGCAACACTGGGAAATATCGGCCCCGGGTTTGGCCGGGTTGGTCCAACGATGAA
>JBAYPC010000403.1:0-2869 GCA_041677905.1 Alkalispirochaeta sp.
AACGACTGGCGGAGTACCGTCGACTGGACGAAGGGAATAACTACGAGGTCTTCCAGTTGTTGGTATACCGTCATTCGGAACTCCGGGAAGACCTGGAAACGGTCACCGGCCGCACTCTGGGTCGCGATACGGGAGAGTCGGACCGTAAGGAAGACGATGCTGAGGTCGGGACGTATTCGGGCGCTTTAGGCCGGGTTCGGACGGTCCTGGAGGCGGACATACCCGTTGCGTCTGGGGACAGAGAGACGGCTCTGAACGAGGCGCTCTCTGCGGCGTCCGGCATTAACATAACCCTAAGGCCAGGTGAAATTACCTCTGCCCTTCGGGACAGGACCGACCATACGGTTACCGTGGAAGTGCGAGACCAATCCAATTCGAAATCGGCAAGC
Source organism: Alkalispirochaeta sp. (assembly GCA_041677905.1). GTDB lineage: Bacteria > Spirochaetota > Spirochaetia > DSM-27196 > Alkalispirochaetaceae > Alkalispirochaeta. The sequence continues at coordinate 390 of JBAYPC010000403.1, forward strand.
CTGAAATCGGCGAGCCCGAAATTGGCCGGGGACGGCCCGGTTGTGGTGCTGCGTACTCTCGGCCCCGAAGTGGACGGAAATCGTACGGTCACTCGCCGTGAGGTAAAAACAGGACCTGACGGGACCGCTACTGTCGCCATTTCACCACCGCAATACGCCGGTGTGACCAACATCACCGCTGAACCGGACTGGTTTGATTCGTTGTACCGGAAATGGTCGGCACAGGCGACTTCCTCCGCTGAAAAGTCGCTGCTGGCGGCGCTGGCCGAACGACTGCGGGATAACACGGTCTTGAGGGTCACAAGTCAGGCTGCAACGGTCCCGACGGCGGTCATCATTCTGGACAGGGATATCGCCGGTAATCCCATCACCGGTAACGATGCTATGGCTGGAACGCTCCAGGAACTCGGCAGCCGGGGATTCCGGGTTCGCCGCGTAGATCTGCAAAAAGCTTCACGGGACCACCTGGCGTCATTGGAGACGGTCGAGGTTGCCGATCTTTATGACATCCTGCCGTTTGACGTGCTGGCGTCGGTCGACCGCGCCATTGTCGGGGACGCTCGGATACTCTCCTTCGACGAGGATGAGGGGTACAGTCTGGTCGTCGAGTTAAACGCAGTTGCCTTTGACCTCCGCCGGGATCAACAACTCGCCCGAGTTACGGTTACCGAACGAATTACCGGAAGCAGCGCCCAGGCGGCCATCCGGGCCGCATTTCAGGAGTCCGGACGGCGCCTCGCCCGGCGGTTGGCGCCTCAACTGCCCTGATCGGAGCGGAGGGTACCGGCCTGGCCCGTATCCGGCCGGTTCATTAGCGCTTTCATGAGGGCGACCGGGTTATCACCGATTATTCCGGCGGCCCCGAGGTTTCGCAGCATCACAGCCTCGCTGCAGTCGTTGACCGTCCACGGTACGGTGAGTTGCGGCAGGGGGTGAGCACCGGTTATGTCCGGTGCCGACGGCTTGCCGATCCGACCACCTCCGATGAACCGCCCGGCACCGCCGCGAAGAAAGCAGGGCAGCTCCGAGTGGCGAGCGTAGATGTTGGCACAGGCAACCCGAACACCACGCGGCAGAGTTTTTGCCGCTGCCGCCCGAAACCTCCATATCCTTCGGGGATCAAAAGAAGAGACCATCACTCGATCGGCAATTCCGTAGTGGTGGATAAGCTCGGCCAGGGCGGTAACGATCCATGCCGGAGTTTCGTTGTACGGTTTGATTTCGATATCGATATACGTGGTCGACGGCAGTGTCTCTATCACCTCCGACAGAAGGGGTATACCCACTTCGGTAAAGTGATCGTTGTCGTTGTCGATCGTTCCATCTCTGCCTAAAGGTAAACCGGTAAGGGTGATCGTTGAGAGGTCGCGAAAGGGCAGAGCGGCGATTTTGTCCGGAACACCGGCCAGCCGTTTCAGATCCCGGTCGTGAAACACAACGATCCGGTCGTCGCTGCTAAGCTGAATATCAACCTCAACAGCGGGCACGTTGTCGGTCCGGGCTCGCCGAAATGCGGTGAGAGTGTTTTCCAGAGCAACGGCTGCGCCTCCCCGGTGGCCAAAAACAAGAGGATATCCGCTGTTCCGTCCGTCATGGAGAGCGTCAAGTAAGGTCTGTGCCATAGTGGTTGCCATTGTAATACAACCACGGTAGCTTCTGCAGGTGATGGAACACGATCTTATAGCGGCGCCGGCAACTCCCCTGGCGCCTTCAGCTCTGGCCGTAATCCGCACCAGCGGTCCCGGGTGTGTGGAGGCGGTCGCAGCTTTGACCGACCGGACCGACAGCATTACCCATACCGGCGGCGGTAGACTGAGGCGGGCACTGTTGATTGATCCCGAGAACGACGAGGTCATCGACGAGGTGGTATTAGGAATTTTTCGGAATCCCCACAGCTACACCGGTGAAGACCTGGTGGAGATATACTGTCACGGGAGTGTCCCCGGTATTCAACGAGTTCTTCGTACCCTCTACCGCACCGGATTCAGACCGGCAGACCCTGGGGAGTTCACCCAGCGCGCCTTTCTTGCCGGTAAAATCGATCTGACCCGGGCCGAGGCGATAAACGAAGTCGTCAATTCCCAAACTGAAGTTGGCCACGAAATGGCCATCCAGCGGCTGGGCGGCAGTATTGAACACGCCGTGGCCGAGGTCAAAGATCGGCTTGTGACGATAATGGCATCGGTGGCGATCCAGTTGGACTACCCCGAAGACGAAACAGGCGCGATTCCAGTCGACGAAACTGCCATTGCAACTGCCCGAGAGCGGCTGGTTGAACTGGCAAACACCTACCGCACGGGCCGACTGTACCAGGAAGGTGCACGGGTAGCGCTGGCCGGACGGACAAACGCCGGTAAATCATCTCTTTTCAACGCGTTTCTTCGGGAAGAGCGGGCCATTGTCAGTGATATTCATGGAACGACCCGAGACTACATCAGCAGCAAAGTAGATTTTCACGGCATCCCTGTTGAGCTTTATGA
>JBAYPC010000404.1:0-2862 GCA_041677905.1 Alkalispirochaeta sp.
CCCTGGGCGTCCGGTAGAGGGTTTCCTCGCAGAAGTTGAAGTCGTTCCGGGCGTACCCGTTCCAGCTTGTCGCGACCTCTTGCGCCGTTTCCGTGTTGTACCGCTTCCCGTCGATTATGCGCTTCATGTGCGCCTCCTATCGTGACGGTAGCGGATGTGCCTACTTCCCACGTGACGTTTTTGTGACGTGGGAGGGTAAATTGTCAGTTCCCAGTTTCCGGCAACGCCGTAATTCTTGGCTCTGTAACAACTTACCGTAAGCGGTGGACGGGAGTCGAACCCGCGTCTCCAGCTTGGGAAGCTGGGGTAATGCCGTTATACGACCACCGCATCGACTGTCAGTAGAATATGCACCAGTTGTGATCTCGTCAAGCAATTTGCAACCGACATGTAATTTGAAACCAAAGGACCCGCTTCTTGGAAGGCGACACTCTGTGGTACGATCATTTCAGGTAACAAGAAATAATGAACCATTCATCTACACCGATTTCGCCCGCCACGGCGGGAGTTGTATCCGCAGTTTTCGCATTTACGCTCTGGGGTGTCTTGCCCCTCTATTGGGACCAGATTGCCTTCGTTCCTGCGCTGGAAGTGATCTGGCATCGCATACTATGGGGTGGGTTTCTTGCGTGGCTCATCGTCTGGGCCGGCAGATTGTCCGGAAAACTGTCTGGGAGATTGTCATCCGCCCACCCTGCCGTTAGCCACCCTGCCGTTAGCCACCCTACCGTTGGCGAAGAACCTCTCCAGGCGTCTGCAGTTTCGACGTTGCCTCGGCTCCTTCCCCGGGGGTCCACGGCGTGGCTCTTGCTGCTTAACGGCCTCTTCCTCACGGTGAACTGGTTTGTCTACGTCTGGGCCGTCACCTCCGGACGTACCCTCGAAGCAAGCCTGGGTTATTACATCAATCCCCTGGTGAGCGTTCTCTTGGGGATGGTCTTCTTCACCGAAAAGCTTACGATTCCCCAATGGGTCGCCGTCGGGAGTGCCGCAACAGGTGTTCTGTACATGACTTTTCAACTTGGCTCATTCCCGTGGGTAAGTGTTGTTCTGGCAGGATCTTTTGGTATGTACGGCGCAATAAAGAAAAAAACCGTCTTATCGTCTATACACGGACTGGCGGTAGAATTGACGCCGTTTATGGTTATCGCCCTGGTGATGATCCTGAGGGGTCTGTTCACCGGGGCCGGAAGTTTTGCAAACGGAGACGGCAGGACCACGCTGTTTCTTCTCGGTGCGTCCGCCGTCACGGTGGTGCCGTTGTTGTTGTTCGGAATTGCAGCGCGCCGTATACGTCTGGCCGACGTCGGGTTTCTACAGTACATCGCCCCGACCCTTATGTTTTTGGTAGCCATTTCCGTCTTCCACGAACCAGTCGGTAAAGCGCGGATCATCGGATTTGTCTGGGTATGGGCGGGGCTTCTGATTTACACCGGCAGCAATCTGATGCGTCGTCGTCACAGGGTACACCGGCACCTCTAAAACTCTTTTGTTTTTGCGTTCATGAAGCGAGTTTTCCCAACGGGCGTGTGTAAAGGGTATGGGATGCACTCACCGTACCGTTCTTACACGGGTTTGTTTACTGGTCGGGCTCTTAGGCGTTTTTTGGTTCCCCTTACCCGTCTCGGCTCAGACGCATCGTCTTGATACCGATGAATCACCAACGCTGGTTGCGTTGGGTCTCGCGGTGGATCTTGAAGTTACGGAACGAGGCGATCTCGGCCAACGAACCATTATTGACCTTACCGCGAAGGGAAGTTCAAACTACGGGCACGCACATTACCGATGTGTATCCTGGAGTAGGGGGGCCCTTGTTCTGGCCCGGGAAGAACCTGCTCCCGCCGGGATGGTGCAGCGGGAGTACCGGCTGCACAACCCTCTGGACACCATGGAACACCGCATCGGGGTTGACGTCGGTCCGCTGGTGTTCGGTCCGGTGCGTCTCAAAGGAGCGTATCGACGGCTGCTTGATCCATCTGCCGGCGGGGTAGTGCCGGTGTCTGTGAGAGAGCGGTCCGGGGCGGTTCTGGACGTCTCTCGGGAGCCGTCGTCCTGGAACGGGATATTTCTGAAAAGCCGGGACGGTCCGTTGAAAGCCTCAAAGGAGTTCGTCGGCCCTGTTCGACCGCTCAGCGTCGGTGCGGGTTTCCTCCATAACCCGGAACGGGCTCGACTTCTTCTGTCCAAACTGGAGTTCTCACCGTACGCAGGACGGCTGGGCGGTCTGGTTTGCACCGCCGGCAGCGTTGAAGCACTTACGGACAACAGGCCGCACCGGTATGATCCTCTGGAAAACCCCTGGATACACAAGGCCGTTCCCGTTCGGGCTCCGACTTTTCGTTCCGTTGGGGTATCCTGGGTTCTGGACCGGGGAGGGTATGGAGATGCTCTGTGGCCCTGGGACGTGCCGGTTTTTCTCTTTGCCGAAGGTTGGCACCAATGTTACTCCTGGCGGCCTGGCCGCGTTGCCGGAAGTTTCTCCGGTGCCATTGGATCATCGAGGTTACGGTTTTCGACCCGCTGTGGTGCAGTTGAACCGGGGTATCTGGACGTAGACATGACTGCGACGCAACGGCATATCTTCGCCGGTATCCGTCTGGAAGGAGATGTCGCCCTGCCGGAACGCAAACCTGCCAATCACCCAGGTCTTAGATGGCGTTACGAATACTTCAGGGAGCGGGGCTGGGATTCCGGGCATCCGGCCCACGAAACAGATCTGAAGCAGACCGCTCTTCTGACGTTTCGGTCCGGCGGATGGGTACAGAGGTTCCAGGGTGAAGTGGAAGGCACCGCCCCCTGGTTGGCGGAGCCCTCAATTTCAGTGGCTGTAGATCTTGGAGTCCCCCGGCGTTTCCGGATGGA
>JBAYPC010000405.1:0-2837 GCA_041677905.1 Alkalispirochaeta sp.
CAGGCAACAAAAAACCTGGCGGCCGCCGGAAGAGAAAGCCGCTCAACCTTGGCATCCGAGATCGTCAAGGAAGCAAATAAACTGGGTGTCTATGCAGCGTCAATACTACCGCTGTACCAGGCGTTGGGCAGAAAAGAACTGGAGCCGATTACCATCCCTGCGTTCAATCTCCGTGGATTGACCTACCATATCGCTCGCGTCATCTGGCGCACCGTCCTTGAACGGCATTGCGGCCCGGTGATCTTTGAACTTGCACCCGCTGAATCCACAACCGGGGACCAATCTTTTGATGAATTTGCAGCCATGGTTTTGGCGGCGGCCTGCCGCGAAGGCTATCGAGGACCAGTCTTTCTACAGGGTGACCATTTCAGCATTGAAACGCCGAAGGACGAGACGGCCGTTCAGTTCTTGGCCAAAGAGGTCGTAGAAAGTGGATTTTATCACATCGATATCGATGGTTCTCACCTCATAAACACCGATTCTGATAAACTGGAAGTTATTCACCGTCAGAACGCCGAGATAACAGCCCGTATGATCACCTATTTGCGTACCCGGCATACATCCGATACCGAACTTGTCTTAGGTGGTGAGGTTGGTGAAATCGGCGGGAAGAACACCTCTGTTGCCGATCTTGAAGCTTTTTATCGGTTGATAACCAAGTACCTGGAACCCGGCATCTCAGGCCTCGATAAAATCAGTGTTCAGACCGGCACTACCCACAGCGGCATCGTGCTTCAGGATGGTTCTCTGGGCTCGATGAACGTGGATTTTGACTTGACGGCGACATTGAGCAGCAAGGCTCGCGATTTGGGCTGGAACGGTCTGGTACAGCACGGTGCCTCGACGTTGACAATCTCCGATCTGGCAAAACTGCCCGCAGCAGGCGTAATTGAAGTCCATCTGGCAACTCACATTCAGAACATCATCTTTGACCACCCCGCGTTTCCGGTCAAGCTGCGCAAGGCGATGCAGGACAAACTGGTCGTTTCATCACGCGGGGCGGAAGGTGATGTGATCACCGATACAGATTCTCTGACACAGGCACAGCAGTTCTACAAAGCTCGCTGGACTGCCTGGGGCCTTTTTAAGTCCGAACTCTGGGAGTTGACACCTGAAGTGTTGACGCCGATCGAAGAAAGCCTGGCCTTCTGGGTAGCTGAGGTATGCACTGCGCTGCGCATCACGGATCGGGCCCATTTAATGCAGGAGTATTTTTAGGAGGTAAACGTCATGGATCACTTTGATGTCGTAGGTCTGGGAATTGCCACCCAAGATATACTCGCAGTTACCCCAAAACTACCACAAACGAACGACTGTTTTCCGATCCCCAACGTCGAAATGCAAGGCGGCGGCCCCGTAGCTACCGCATTGGTCACGTTAGCCCGATTAGGTGCGACATGCAGTTACTTGGGGGCATTTGCCCCAGATCCGATTGGACAGATGATCCGTACTGAGCTCACCCAATACGGTGTGGATATCAGTCGTTCCCCGATCCGCGAAAAAGGTGTTTCTTCCGTCTCGGTCATCCTGGTCGAAGAGCAGAGCGGTGATCGTTCCATTTTATACCAACCCGGCAACGCGAACGAACGGTCTCCCGAAGAAATCAAACCTGGTTGGATCAGCTCTGCCCGTGTGCTGCATTTAGATGGTTTCTCCAGAAAGGCCGCGTTACGAGCGGCCCAGATCGCTCGAGCCCACCAGGTAAAGGTCTCTTTCGACGGTGGTGCCGGGGAATCGCTGTGGCAAAATATGGAAGAGTTATTGCTGCTCGTAGATATTCTCGTCGTCGCCAAAAAATTTGCCGCCCAAGTAACCGGCCTGAATGACCCTTTGGAATCGGGCCCTGCATTACTAAAAAAATACCGCTGCCAGGAGGTGGTTATCACCGACGGCAAACAAGGCAGCTGGTATTGGGATACAAAATTGCACTTCCACCAACCGGCCTTTCCGATCAAAGCAATCGACACAACCGGCGCGGGCGATACCTTCCATGGTGCATACCTGTACGCCTATTTGCAGCCCCACTGGAATGTTCCTTTCCGGTTGAAATTTGCCAGTGCCGTGGCCGCTCTGAAATGCAGGCAGATCGGTGGTCGGAAAGGAATCCCCTCCCTCGAGGAGGCCGTTGCCTTCGTCGAAGAAGGAGGTAAGGCCGATCAGAGAGATCGCTGAGTCCCGTCGGCGGTCCTCTCAAGAGCGGCAATCTCGCTCTCTACAAGTCGCCGTTCGTCGGCGTCCAGACATACCGTCACGGCCGGCCGGTCTCCATCTTTCCAGGGCCACGTTTTTCCCCGGCCAATGCCGTCGGCCGTGTCGACGCGCACAGGAACTGACTCGGTCGTAAAGGCATCCGGATGAAGCAGCCATGAAATCGTCGTCGAGTCGTGGACATAGATGCCGTCTTTCCCCATATGAGAGCGGTAAAAAGCGTGATAGAAGGGAACCACCTTCGCCAGATGCCGCCCCATGGGACTATCGACCCGGTACATTCGCTCCAGGTCCGTGGCTTTCATCGATATTCGGTGCGTCACATCAAGACCACAGAGAACTACCGGCCATTCTGCAGACAGCACAAGGTCCGCCGCCTCCGGGTCGTTAAGGATATTGGCCTCCGCTGCGGGAGACGCATTTCCGGGCACATGGACGTTCCCCCCCATAGCCACAACCTGTCGCACCTGTCGCGCCGTTTCGGGCTGCTGCAGCAACACCATCGCCAGATTGGTCAACGGTCCCAGGGTCACAAGGGTCACCTCTCCCGGCCGGGACGACACGGTATCTATAATGAACTCCACCGCTGTACCGGATACGGGCCGTACTTTGGCCGGGGGTAGTTTCAC
>JBAYPC010000406.1:0-2836 GCA_041677905.1 Alkalispirochaeta sp.
AGCAGCGGGAGGCCTATGACGGCTACGAGGGGCTGCTGGAGCGGGATGTGGCCCGGGAGCTGGCGCGGATCAACTTGCCGTTGTCGATGTACACTGAGTGGTACTGGCAGATTGATCTGCACAATCTCTTTCACTTTTTGCGGCTGCGGATGGATATGCACGCCCAGTACGAGATTCGGGTCTATGCGGAGGCGATGTTTGAGATTACGAAGAAGGTCTGTCCTATAGCGGTGGAGGCTTTTGACGAGCATATCCGGGGTGGTGTGCGCTTTTCTCGGGGGGAGTTTGGGGTGCTGCAACGGCTTTTGGGTACGGACGGTGACGGGGGGGATGTGGCGGAGCGCATCCGGGTGGCCGCGGAGGCTGAGGGGTTGTCGGGCAGGGCGGTGGACCGCGTGGCGGCCAAGATTATCTACGGCAAGATGGGGTAAGAGCAGTGGCGCAGCCGGGCCTGCAGGTGGTTTAGGGGGTTCGACTTTTGGTGTCCCCGGCTCTACGGTGGGTGTGTGGTGGTGCGCCATTGGCGTACGGGGCTGCGCCATGACCGGAACGTAAGTTCAAAATACGATTGAGATTTTAAGGAATAGGAGCTGATATCTATGCGTCAACGGCAGTCTTTTTGGGTGTCTCTGGGTGAGGTGCGCCGGGGTGGTGGGGATTCTGGAGCTTTTGTGTACGAGTTTGGGTCTCGTGAGGTTTCCGACAGCAGGTGTGGGTTTTCTGGGTCTGATGACGGGTGGCTGCGGGTTGAGCTGGCGGCTGAGGAGGTGTGGGGTCGGCGGGAGGCGCGGTCGTGGGCGCTGGACCGGGAGGCGGAGGGGCGTCGTCGGTGGGGTTCTGTGGATGTGGAGGGTCCGGTGTCGTTCTCTGAGAACAGGACGTACCGTTACGCCGCTGGTCATGAGGGGGTGGAGGGGAGTGCGAATCCTCATGAGGACACGAGGGGTGTGGTGCCTGTGGTGGTGGCGGGGGAGCGGTTTGTGTTGCCGGTTACGGGGCGCACCTCCGGTGATGCGGGCGGGGCTACCGGTTGCGGCGCGATGGTGGGTGAGATGGAGATTTCCCGGTGTGCCGATGGTTTTCTGATTTCGGTTCCGCTAGGCCGGGGGAATCGGGTGTACGGGTTGGGTGAGAAGACGGGTGGGCTGGACAAGCGGGGTCGGAGCTGGGTGATGTGGAACACCGATGATCCGCTGCACACGGCGGGGAAGGACCCGCTGTACCAGTCTATTCCTGTGGTGTATGTGGTCGGCGGCGGCGGGGTGGCGACGGTGTTTGTCGATTCTACGGCGACGATCTGGTTTGATGTGGGTGAGGCTGACGAGGGGCGGCTGCAGATTGAGGTCTACGATCCGGCGGTGTCTATTTATATTCGCCATGATGGTTCTCTGCCGGAGGCGGTGCGGGGGTATACGGGTCTGACGGGTCGTATGTCGTTGCCGCCGGAGTGGGCGCTGGGTTTTCAGCAGTGTCGGTACAGTTACTTTCCTGAGTCCCGGGTGATGGAAGTTGCACGGAAGATGCGGGAGCTGAAGGTGCCCTGTGATGTGATCTATCTTGATATCCACTACATGGACGGGTACCGGGTCTTTACGTGGGATCCGGTCCGGTTTCCCGATCCGAAGGGGATGATCGATGAGCTGCACGGGCTTGGTTTTAAGGTGGTGACGATTGTGGACCCGGGGGTGAAGTACGATCCGGGGTATCCGGTCTTTGCGGATGGGCTGCAGAAGGGTGTCTTCCTGGAAGGTATTGAGAACCGTGTTGATTCCGGGGCGGTAAAACGTTCCAACGCAGAAACTTCACCGGAAAAAGTCGTTTCTGATCTGGTAAATGCCGGTGATACAATGAGTTCCGGCGGTTCTACCAACAGGCTTGCTGATACTAGTTCTTCTGCGCGGGCGAATTCCGGCGGGGGGCCGTATGTGGGTACGGTATGGCCGGGAAAGGCGGTCTTTCCGGATTTTACCGAGACGCGGGTGCAGGAGTGGTGGGCGGGCCACCATGAGGCGCTTTTTGGGGTTGGTGTGGACGGTATCTGGAACGACATGAACGAGCCGGCCGACTTTGATGGTGCGGGTTGTGGGGACCGGAAAGACGGTGCGAAGGGTGTTGCCGGTGAGGCGGTGGGGGGCGGTCAACCGGAGGTTGGTCAACCGGACGGCGGCGGGGTTGGGGGTGTTCCGTATCCGCCCTGTTTTACGGTGCCTGGGCGGCTTGTTGCAGGTAATGACGGGTCTCCTGCGCCGATGGATCGGATGCACAACGCCTACGGCAGTGGTATGAACGAGGCGACCCGGAAGGCGATGGACCGGTTTCTTCCCGAGCGGCGGGGGTTTGTGCTGACTCGCAGCGGCTATGCGGGGGTGCAGCGGAACGCCGCTGTCTGGACGGGTGACAACCACAGCTGGTGGGAGCATATCAGGCTGGCTGTTCCTATGGTGGCAAATCTGGGGTTGAGCGGCGTTGCTTTTTCCGGGGGCGATGTGGGCGGTTTTCAGATGAACGCCGATGGGGAGTTGTACGCCCGATGGGTGGCGGCGGTCTGTCTGATGCCGTTTTTCCGGGCCCACAGCGCCCTGGATACGGTAGATCACGAGCCGTGGAGTTTTGGCCAGGAGGTGCTGGAGATTGCCCGGCGGTTTATCGGCCTCAGGTACCGGCTGATGCCGTATCTTTACTCGCTTTTTGAGGAGGCAACTCGGACGGGTGCTCCGGTGGTGCGCCCGCTGGTGTGGGAGTTTCCCGATGATCCCCAGGTGGCACGTCGGGCCGACAGCTTTCTGGTGGGACCGGCGGTGCTGGTGGCGCCGGTATCGGATCCGGCGTATGCGAA
>JBAYPC010000407.1:0-2802 GCA_041677905.1 Alkalispirochaeta sp.
ACATCGTTACCATTTTGCGGTCTGCCCTGGAGTTTAGCGCTACCGAAACGATTTCTCTCGGACTGGGCGCCGGTTATTACGATCGCTGGTCCAACGTCGACATCGTTACCCAGCGGTCATACCTGGGCTCGGGTGTACATGGTGTACCAACCTTAGACGCCCTTAGGGGAAAACCTCGAGGGAATCCTCGGCGGGGCTCCCTCAAAGTTTGGCTACAGTTCGGTTAAAGTTCGGCTAGAGCCGCCACCAGTTCCCGGTTGTAATCCGGAATATCTGCAACGACGCGGCCCCAGACGACGTTGCCGTCACGGAGGGCCGGTTTGTCGGACCAGACGGCGCCGGCGTTGACCATGTCGTCTTTGATGCCCAGCGAACCGGTGCAGGTCATACCTTTGGCAATACCGGCGGACGCGGCGATCCACCCGGCGTGGCAGATGAATCCCAGCAGAATACCAGCATCAAAGGCGTCCCGGACCAGTTTGAGAACCCCCGCATCCCGGCGCAGTTTGTCCGGAGCCCAACCGCCGGGGACGAGAATGGCGTTGAAATCACGAGCAGAGACCTCTCCTGCTCCCTTGTCCGCCACAGCGGTAAGACCACCGCTTTTGCTGGGGTAGACATCCCCCGCAGTAATTCCCACGGTGGTGATGTCGGCGCCCAGTTCTTTCATCCTCATATATACCGCCCAGTGTTCCAGATCTTCAAACCCGGGACCCGCCAGCATGGCTATCGACAGTCTCTCGTTCCTGGATTTCATTTCATTCCTCCTATACTTTGTCTATCTCATCTATATGAATATACTGCCCCGACACCAGATCGGTCCGGTTTACCAGCTTCAATATCTGTCGGGCCGTTTCCGCGGGAGTCTTGAGCTTCCCGTCCGTATGCCACGACGCGTAGACGTCCCGTTCGGGCAGCTTTTCAGGTGTACCGGAGCGGAGCGTTTTCTGCATATCTGTATCGACGATTCCCGGGGATACGGCGTACATCTGTACCGGCGCAAAGCCGCCCCGTGAAACCAGGATATCGACCTCTGCCGCCGAGGAGGTTGTAAAGGCGTTGACGGCGGCTTTGGACGCCGAATAGACCGCCAGCCCCGGCATGACCCGACCGGACGCGCCGGAAGATATGTTGATAACCGTCCTACGGACATCTGCCGGCAATCCTGGCGGCCCTGGCAGCGCCGACGGCCCCGAAGGCCCCGGCAGCGGCCCAAAACGCCGGATAAAGTGGTGGGTCAGCGCTATGAGGGCGGTCACATTCACCGTGACGGCCCTGAGCACACCCTTTGGACTGAACTCGTCGGTCCCGGTAAGTCCAACGGGGTCCAGAGTACCGGCGTTGTTGATAAGGGTGACCGACGTCGCCGCAGACACATCAACAACATCGGTAATGCGGGCAAACAGGTCGGCATATCCCGAACCTGCTGCAGCGGGGTCAGAAAGATCGGCGGTGATCCAGGTGAGTGATCCGGCAGCGGCGGCAACGGCCGCCGGGCCAAGTAGTTCTTCATTCCCGCTTCTGGATACCCCGATGACGGCGGCACCCGCATCAAGCCCGGCGGCAAGCAGTGCCGCGCCAAGACCACGAGACGCCCCTGTCACGATAATGTAGTTCACCTGCCGACCTCCTCCGCAGTTTTTTCGGTTGGTCCAGTCAACCCGCGCGCCTCTTCCAGCATCTCCCGCAGCTGGGCCACGATATCATCGGGCCACAGGGCGATCAGGGCGTCAAAGACGTCCCACTTACCAGCGTACAACGCCCGGGACGCTTCTTCAAATCCGGACCGGTCACCGGCCATCGCCCACATAAACTTGTGCGCCGCCTCGATACGCACCTGCGCCCGGTCCTGGGGGCTCATGTTCTTCATTGCCTGCTCTACCAACAGCCGCAACGTGGCAGAAGCCCTTTTCGGTTGCCACTCCAGCCACTCCCAGTGCCTCGGCATGAGACACACCTCTCCGCACTGAACCCCCAAACGCGGACGCCCGGGACCCTTCCGTTGCCCCGGCGACCGTTCCGGCGGAACTGCCCGTCCAAGGACGTCCTCCAGGGAGCCGTGCAGATCAAAGTCCACCTGTCCCCCCGTATCATTCCGGAAAAAGAGAATCTGCGCCGCTCCGTCGGCGGCGCCGGTAGCGGTAGCGGTGGTGCCGGCGGCTGTTTGACGCACCTCAAAAGCCCGCGCCAGTACGTCCTCCAGCGCCCCCACGGCGATCCTGTCGTCACCGACAAAAGCCGAATATGTAGTTGTCTTGTTCATTATGTAATATTACCCGGATTTAATTATACAGTCAATATTACCAAGGTTTAATTACACCAAACTGCAGGATGTTCTATTTTATCTTATGCTCGTGACAAAACGGTGTTATTCTAACGTGTGAACGTTAGAGTTTTTTCAAGGAGGACACAGATGAAGAAACTGCGAAGATTGTTATTTCTAACTGTTGGATTGGCAACACTGTTTATGGTGGGATGCCTATCGGCGCAAGACACCGCCAGTAAGGAAGTGTCGACACAACCAGAAGCGGTATTTACCCTGCAGCTGCTCCATTTTGCCGATATCGACGGCAATGAAGAGCTGGCGTTGGGTGCTGTTGGTAAATTTTCTGCCTTGGTGAGTGCCTTTCGTGATGATACCACCTACGGTGGCTCAACTCTTGTGGTGAGTTCCGGGGACAACATCATTCCTGGGCCCCGTTTTTACGCTGCGGAACAGTCGGCGGTACGCGCCGTTACCGGAAGCAACGAACCGGGACACGCGGATATCGCCTTTTTGAACGCCATGGGTGTTGTTGCTTC
>JBAYPC010000408.1:0-2795 GCA_041677905.1 Alkalispirochaeta sp.
ATATCACGAATACGACAGGAAATTTTCCCGCCCTTCAAGAAGCACCACGACTCCTTGCGGTGTAGGTACCAGTGGAGGCCATGATGCCGCAGGAAGACACACAACCCCACGACAATCTCTTTCGCACTACCTTCACCACACCGGAAGCACAACAGGACCTGGTACAGTTAGCCCTGCCCGGAAGAATCACCCGGCGCTTTCGCCTTGAGACACTCCGCGCTGCCGCAGGTAACGTCCAGGGCGACACCGGTAAAGAAATCGTCGCTCCTGGCCAGGTGGATCTCTTATTATCCGTTGAAACAGATTCCGGTTCCCGGGAGTTGATATACATCCTGGTGGAACACAAGTCCTACCCCGACCGCCACGTTGCCGTACAGCTCTTGCGGTATGTCGCCGGCCTCTGGCACCAGTGGCAGACCACTCCTCTGCCGGTAATTCACCCCGTGGTCGTCTACTGCGGGCGCGCCTTCCGAACCAATATCTCAGAAACGTGTTGATCGCGACTTTGGACCGGGAGTTGCCTTTGCAGTTCAGGCGTACAATCTGGAACTACATCCTGACCCAGGTGCCCGCGGAGGCCACCGGTGAGACGCTCCAAATGTTTGATGAAATCGGCTATAATTATTCAGGGGGAGACGAGATGAAAAGTGTTGCAGACGTGATACGGGAACGTGGGATGGAAGAGGGGATGCGGCAGGGGATTGAACGTGGCCGTGATGAAGGTCAAGCTGCGCTCCTGACCCGGCAGCTCTCTCGCCGATTCACGCTATCTGAAGCAGAAGAAGAACTGGTCCGCAACTGTCGTAATACCGACAGGATAGAAGCTGCGGCAGACCTTCTTTTGGAACCGGCTGCTACAAAAGCGGAGATCATGGCTGTCCTGTTGGATAGAGACGGTCGGTGAGGTTTTGTCTTTGCCCCCCGATCCGGGTTGCCCCGGCGGCTGGGGGACGTAACTCTGCGGAACGAAGTTCAATTTAGAAATGTATGGAGATCGCGGGAATCGGCGGGACTTACCACCGGATGAAATCGGCGATGGCGGTGTTTTTTTGCAGGTCGGCGATGTCGGCTTCGGTTGGTCGGGCGGGCCGGTCGCGTTCGCCGTTGACGAGGCACAGAAAGCCGAGGTGGGTGTCTTGGGCGGCGTAAAACTGGTGCCACGTCTGGGGCGGGATGTAGAGGGTGTCGTACCGGGCGACGTCTTCTATGTGATCGCCCATGAGGACTTTGCCGTGGCCCCGCAGGATGAGTACGGCGTGGATGTGGTCGTGTCGTTCCAGGGCTGAGTAGCCGCCGGGTTCGGCCTCAAAGTACCGCAGTTCCGACAGGAGGTGTTCGTCTGCGTCGAAGAGGACCTGTTTGGTCATGCCCTGGGAACGGGTGCCGGCGGCGGGGTAGTCTTTTACGGGAAGGTCGGCCCAGCGGTACGCTCCCGATTCTTTTGCGTCTTTTTTGAAAAACTGTTTTTTGATGGGTTGTTTCATTTCTGTGCCTCCTTGGTGTTGGGTGGTGTCAGATGACAACTGCCTCGTTTACGGTCTTGAAATCGCTGGTGATCAGTGTTTTCAGGTCGGCAAGGGCGGCGTCGGCGTCGGGGCCGTCTGCTTCAATGCGTATTTCCGTATTCTGGGAGACGTTGAGCAGTATCAACTTGATGATGTTTTTGGCGTCGGCAGTCTTGTCACCTTTGGTTACGGTTATTTTTGAACTGTACAGTTTGGCGGTCCGGACGAAATGGTCGGCGGGACGGGAGTGGAGTCCCGTCTCGTTTGTTACGGTAAGGGTTATCTCTTTCATTCTTGGGTCCTTTCTTGCTCTTTGGTGGAATTGATCAGTTGGTCCAGCACGTTGCGGGGAACGGCGTGTTTTTTGCCGATGACGGCTATGATCTGGGGTGGTTTGACTTGATAGATGGAGAAAAAATAGGGGGATGCGATAAAGCGGGGTTTTACCTCCCCGGTTACCTTGGCCAGGGTGTCTCTGTCTTCCAGGAAATCGGTTGCGAATTGGGTCAGCACGGTCGACCACGTTGTGCTGTCGGGGCGGGTGTCGCTGCCTGGAAGTGAAGCGCTGCGGTAGCGGCTGAGCAAGGCGGTCTCAATCCGTTTGACGTTGCGGTGGCCGAGAAGAAGGATGATGCCGTAGGCGGCGACGATGAGATTGAGGACGATCTGGTGGGTCAGGTAAAAGTCGACGATGGTGCGGGCCAGCGACCCTGAGAGGGACCGAAATATCTCCGCTATCATAGTTACACCGTTACGACTGTGACGCCCAGCGCTTCGGCCCGGCGGCAGAACTCTCGTGGTGCCTTGGTGTCGGTCACCAAGAGGGAGACTGATTTGAGATCGGCTATCCGGTCAAAGCACACTTTACCGATCTTGCTGGAATCGGCGGCCACGATCACTTCCCGGGATACGGAGATCATCTTCTGCAGCACGCCCAGAAACCGGGGGTCAAAGAGGGTGATACCACGGTCGATATCGATGCCGTCGGCCGAGATAATGGCGCGGTGGGTGTGGTGACAGGTGGAGAAGAAGTCGTCCCGGCTGGTAAAACCGATGGAGTGGCGGGTGTGGACTTCTCCGCCGAGGATAACGGCTTCGATGTTGGGTGGCGTGGACGCCTCCATGGCCAACTCCAGAGAGTTGGTGATAATCCGGAACCTGCGGTCGGCGACGCCGGTGAGAATACGCCCGACTAACAGCGCGGTAGAGCCCGGTCCGATGAGAAACTCGTCATGTTCTTCTACCAGCTCGGTGCAGTACTCGGCGATCCGGATTTTCTCGTCGATGAAG
>JBAYPC010000409.1:0-2785 GCA_041677905.1 Alkalispirochaeta sp.
CGAGACGCCGGCCCGTCTGCAAATTTCTGCTATTGAAACCGATTCGAAACCTTTTTCTCGAAGGAGATCTACGGCCGTTTCGTAGATGCGATTCATGGACTCGCTAGCCTGCGCTTGTCGGGAAGTCTGCTCGTCTGTCACCATTGGTTTATGATGGTGAAACTTTGAGAGGTTTACAAGGCGTTTGTACTGACGAGGGCGTCGGCAAGGAGGTCGGCTGTTGCCTGGGCCTGGGCGAGGACGGCGGTGTCCGATGCGACGGACCCCCGGGGGAAGTGGCCGGTTACGGGTAGTTCGGCGACGATCTCATAACCGACGACTTTCATGGGGCTGCTGATGGCGGGGATGGTGACTCCCATTTCGGAGGCTTCGTTCTGTTCGCAGATAGCAAGGGTGACCATTTTTCGGCCTTGTCCGGCGAGGCGGGCGGTGTACGGTCCGGGGCGCGGTTCGGTGAAGTCGAAGTAGGGGTAGAGTCGGTCGATAAACGCCTTGGTTTCGGGGGTGATGTTGTAGTTGTACGTGGGTGACCCGAGGACGAGGCCCCGGGATGCTTCTATGACGGGGTAGAGGGCGTTCATGTCGTCGTTAAAGCGGGTGCAGGTGCCGGCGCGGCGGCACGCTTCGCAGCCGGTGCAGGGGTGGATGGTCAGATCGCAGAGGCGGACGGTTTGGGTGGGGATGTCGCGTTGGGAGAGTCGGTTGGCCATGGCGGCGAGGACGGTGTCGGTGTTTCCGTTCTTGCGGGGGCTGCCGCTTACGAGGAGTACTCGTGGTTCCGGGGTCTTAAGGGTACTCATGTCGGTCAAGGTGCCCTTGAGACGATTAAGAGGGCGGCGATGGCACCGGGGACCCAACCGGCGAGGGTGAGAAGGGTCACCAGCAGGACGGACCCGCACCCATAATCCAGAACGGCAAGGGGCGGAAAGACGATGCAGAGAATGACTCGACCTAAACTCACTGTGCCGACCTCCTCGGGCTGTTTTTGTCGGTAACGGTATTACTGTACCGCAGGGGCAAAAAAGAGGGAACCTGCTCGCGCCGAGAACCGCCGTGTTTGCCGGAATCGATCGTGACATAATATAAAGTGTTCGGATCGCGACAAATTGTCTTTAGCACTACCAGTGACGTGATTGGAGTACAGTTATCTGCGAAAAAATCTCGATCGCCGGGTCATGTCTCATCGCGGCCGCACAGGCGGATGTATCCAAGACGGTAAGAGTCACAGGACTACCGCCCGCGGCTCCTGCGCCCTGCGGTTACCGTACTCTCAAGCTCTTCTAACGCCTCGGCCACTTTCAACCGTTCATCCTCTGAGGGAGGAGTAAAGAACTCGTCCGGCCACTCCCCGCCGTCCCGGCCGATTTCTGCCTCCAATGACGCAACAACAACCCGATTGCGACTCACGCCGCGCCGTTGAGCGATCGTGTCAACGCGTTTCAACAGATCGTCAGGAATATGGACAGTTGTAGAACCCATAAGTAGAATATATTCTATTGAATTTTCAGTGGCAAGGCCAGATATATGAACGACAAGCACCACAACGACAAACCTCACAACCACGATCGTTCCACGGAGACGGGTCATAACCACGCGGTAGTCGGAGACTTGCGGATCGCCCTCGGGATCAACGTCCTGTTTACCATCATTGAACTGGTGGGCGGTCTGTTGACAAACAGTATGGCCATCATGGCCGATGCCGTTCACGATTTGGGTGATTCAGTTACCCTGGCGGTAGCGTTGGTACTGGAAAAGGTGTCCGGCCGGGGAAGGACGCGGAAACTCACCTTCGGGCATCGCCGATTTTCCACGTTAGGTGCCCTCATAACCGGTCTGATCCTGATTGTGGGGGCGGTCACCGTCCTTATTCACACCATTCCCCGGGTCCTGCGTCCTGAGGTGGTAGACACTACGGGGATGTTGGTTCTGGCGATCCTGGGGGTCGTGATGAACGGCCTTGCTGCGCTGCGCCTCTCCCGGACGGAGTCCATGAACGCCAAGGCGGCTTTTCTGCATCTCTTTGAAGATGTCCTTGGATGGATCGCAGTTCTGATCGGTGCCATAGCGATTCGTATATGGGGCCTCTATATAATTGACCCGCTCCTTTCTATAGGGATCAACCTCTATATTCTTACCCGGGCGGTGTCGATTCTGAAGCAGGCGATGCGAGTCTTCCTGGAGTACGTACCTCGGGACCTGTCCGTTGAAACGGTAGCCGAGGCGGCCGGTCGGATCGACGGTGTGGAGGACGTCCATGATATCCACCTGTGGACTCTGGACGGGAGTTACGTGCTGGTCAGTCTTCATGCGGTTACCGACGGAAAAACTGCCCTGGACGATCTGGAGCCGCTGAAAGGGACTATTCGCGATACTCTCAGTAAGCTGGGAGTCAACCACGCCACTATCGAGTTGGAGTCTTCGGCAACGGGGTGTCCGGACTGTGATTCTGGACTGTGATCTTTACCACGGCGACCGTATTCCGATAGAGTAATTCCAGTTGAACAAAACCATGGTCTCTCACCCCAGGACGGTCTCAGATCTCATTCGGCACTTCTTTGGCGGCCAGTGGCCTCGTTTTGCCGGTGCTGTTATAGCCACGGTGGTTGCGTCGATTCTCGGTTTTGCGGTGCCGTTGCTCGTCCAGGCGGTGCTTGACTGGGTGCTCATGGGGGCCGGTGCGCCGCCGTTTCGCTGGGTGGTCTTCGTCATTGAAGCTGTCGGTGGTCCTGCGACGGTGGGGAGGAACCTCTGGATTCCGGCGGCTCTTATCTTTGCCGTTACCGCC
>JBAYPC010000410.1:0-2782 GCA_041677905.1 Alkalispirochaeta sp.
ACATATGGGTATTTTGCGTCATGGGCGGTATAGACATCGTAGTTCCGCCGGACGTCAACGTGGAAGTGTCGGTCCTGCCCATCATGGGTGGAATTGACCACCGCACCGACGACACACAGCACCCCAACGCCCCGACATTACGCATCCACGGCGCCGTGATAATGGGCGGCATAGACATCAAACCACCCAAAAAGCGCAAACTCCGCTAACAACCCCAACCAGCAGCCCGTACCCCGGTGCCCCTGACGACCCGTCCTGGTTACGTGCATTTGCACTTACCCCCATTCATGAATACTTTAAAAGTAAGGACGGTTTTTATGGCACACAACCAGCAAATCCTGACGCGTCCGCACTGGCTTCTTCTGGCGTCACTCATGCTCGGAGTGTTTCTCGGTGCCCTTGATATCTCCATCGTTTCACCGGCACTCCCGAATATCGCCAGAGACCTTAACGCACAAGGCCTCGGACTCTCGTGGATCATCACCTTCTACACACTCGTTTACGTACTTGCTGTACCCCTCATGAGTTCACTCTCCGACCGTTGGGGCAGAAAACGCGTCCTTCTGGCAAATATCGTGCTGTTCGGACTCGGTTCCCTCTATGCCGCCTTTTCACACACCATCGTTCACCTGCTCATCGCCAGAGGCGTTCAGGCTTTCGGCGCCGGCGGCCTCTTTCCAATTGCCAGTACCGTCGTGGGAGAAGAATTTCCCTCCGAGCGACAGGGTATGGCCCTTGGCTTTATCGGAATGGTCTGGGGCGTCGCCGCCATCATCGGACCCCTCATCGGCGGATGGATCACCCAGTGGTTCTCCTGGCAGGCTATCTTCTACGTCAGTACCGCCCTCTCATTCCTTACCCTCATCATGGCGTGGAAAACCCTCCCCCCGTCCACCTCGCTCCACCACTCACCCTTCGACTGGCCGGGTACCATCTTTCTCGGCGCCGGACTCCTTCCCCTGGTCTACGTCCTGAGTTCCCTCAAAGATACCGCCGTGTGGCATTCCCTTATCACCCCGCCAAACGGTTACCTCCTGCTCCTCTCCATTGCCGCCCTTACAATCTTCTTCTTCCTGGAGAGACGGGCAGCAGCGCCAGTGATCCCCGTACAGTTCTTCAAGAAACGGGCAATCAACATCAGCACCGCCCTCTCCTTTGCCCGGGGTATGACCGAAGCCGGCATCGCATTCCTGCCGTTTTACGCCATCGCCGTCCTCGGCATCGACCCAGGCGCCGCCGGTACACTCATCATCGCCACCGCCGTCACCATGTTCCTCCTCACAGAACCCGCCGGATTCCTGGTGGACAAAATCGGCCCAAAGATCGTCCTCATCTTCGGCGGAACCATGACCGCCCTCGGTGCGTTTCTGATGATCTACGCCAACTCCATCCTCACCTTCATCCTCTACCAGATCATCATGGGAACCGGACTCAGCGCACTCTCCGGCGCACCCGTGCGATACGTAGTCCTCCGCGCAACCAAGGACACCCAAAAAGCGTCCGCCCAGGGTGTCGTAAGCCTGGCAAGCAGCTTTGGCATTATGGTCGGAAGCGCGCTGGCCGGAAGCTTCCTCGCTACCGGCTCCGGAGTCCAGACACCACCCATCTCAGCCTTTCACAACATCTACCTGAGCGTCGCAACAGTTGCCGTCATAGCGGCCATCCTGCCCCTTGCTCTCCGTCCTCGCTGATATTGAACTTCGTTCCGCAGAGATACGTCCCCCAGCCGCCGGGGCAACCCGGATCGGGGGGCAACGGTACACCCAGAAAGCCGCATAACCTATGCGGCTACTCAGCTAATTCGATTCCCACACCATCGTCCACAGACAAGACTCGATCCCGATCAATAATCCGATCGATAATGCCAAACTCAAGGGCCTGTGCGGCCGTCAGAAAGAACTCAGTTTCCCGATCAACCAAATAAAAGCCTTCTGGAACTCGGGAATGCCGGGTCCAGAACGCCGCCTTCGTAGCATTCCAGGTATCTTGCTCGGAGAACTCTTCGTCCGAGTATTTACCGTTTTCCCCCGGAAACGAATGAATCATGATAGTGCTGGTCGGCAGCGCCAGACGTTCACCCGTTCCTGATGCCAACACGTAAGCACCGGCGGAAACGGCCCAGTCAAGGGCAATTGTATTCACTGGAGACCGAAGCGTTTGGATGAAATTGGCGACAGCGATACCGTGAGTTCCCCCTTCGGTATCGATATAGATCGTTATCGGCTCACCTGGTGACAATGCGTCAAGATAGGCAATCGATCGAATAAGGCGATTCGCCGCAGCCGCGTCCATATCGGATACCAAAAACAGCATACGTTCTTGCGAGATGAGAGGATCGTCATAATCGACTGACGGAGACAGAACGCCTTCCAGAAAGAAACGTTCCAGTATCGTTTCAACCACAAAGTCTGTATCGGCGATATCAACCGGCGATGTTCGCGAGATCGCGAAACCAATAAGACCGATCCCAATCGTGACAATCAGCGCAGCGAGAACGATCGCAGTGGGCAGCGTCAGCTTGTTAAAATTCACAAGACTATACTAGTCCTGCACAAAAGCGTTGTCCACCTCTATTTTTTCAGATAATGGGCGCTCACAACCGATACGTCGGTGATTGTCAAACTCATCGGCACTAACGAAATTGACCTGCGTGCCCAAGATATCAATCAATCCCAAGCCTTAAAATCAGGACCCAGTATCATTTGGCATACAGAAGACACCCCGTCCGTCTGATCCTCTCCGCCACCGACACCCGCTCCACGTCCACCAGATCAACCTTCCA
>JBAYPC010000411.1:0-2776 GCA_041677905.1 Alkalispirochaeta sp.
CATTTTCGACTGGCAAAACGGGTATCGAGACGTCGACGCCTCCATAATCTCGGCAGGTACACGGTTCGGTTTTGATGAAATCACCGATACCCAGGATCTCTCGGTACACAACGCATGGATATCTTCGGTAACCTTGGGCTACGTTGATGCGGTACAGCTGAAGACCGTCTGGGCCTGGGATAACGGAGTTGGTGAAGATGACATTCCCGACATGCTTGTAGAAGCAACGACCACGGCGCTTCCCGGCGTTCAGCTTGCGGCGACGTACGCAACCGGACGGACTGCCGGTGGTGTCTTTGCCGTTAGTTCAAAGTTTGCGGTGGCGGATATGGTACCGGATATGGCAGCTTCGGGATTATCTGCTGATCTTGGCGCATCTTTTGCCTATAACGCGTCTGCAACCGATGATTACATAGCTTCCGGACAGGCCGCAAGCTCCATCATGCCCGAACAGGCCATGTGGGGCGCATCGGCGAAACTCGGTTACCTCGGTGCCGACCTTGGTATATCCTATAAAGGTGCCGTTGAAGATGACGAAAACAAAGCCTTCGGCTACTCGATTGTCGGTTTTGACGCCGGATACCAGATTACCCAAGATCTCGGGGTCTACGGCGGCCTGGCCTTTGACTTCACCGACTATGAAGCAGTCGACGTGTCCATGGAAAACATCGACGGCCTGGCCGGTGGTGAAGTCGGTGCGTCCCTCAATATCGGGGCAAGCAGCTTCCAGAGTGGTTACTGGTTCACCGACGGCTACGGTGCGGGACAGATTAACGCCCTTGGTAACAATGCCGACGGCGGTATCTTCTTCCGCTTTACCCATCGCTGGGGTGCCACGATCTAAGCTGGTGCTGTAAAAATTTCTCTTGCCCGGTTCCGGACCACCATCCTCTTTTCCGGAACCGGGCTTTTTCGTGGACACTTGTGTTAACGGCGCTATCTACTGACAATCAACTGATATGAGTCCAACCGCTCTTATTATTAACGCATTCGCCGCTATCGCCGTTGCAATTGCAGTGGCCGTGGACCGCAGGCGAACGGGGAAAGCCCTCAAGGTCGCCCTCAAAATGACCATCGGGCTGCTCCCGATGGTAATCATCATCATCGTCCTTATCGGCCTCCTCTTCGCCTTCGTGTCACCAGCCGACATGGAACGAATAGTGGGCTCCCAGTCGGGACTGTTGGGGGCGCTCCTGGTCGTTGTTGTCGGCGGGATAATCCACGTTCCGGCCCTTCTGGCCTTTCCCCTTTCAGCGTCACTCCTGGAACGGGGAGCATCGGTGACGGTAGTCGCCGCCTTTATCACCAGCCTTACCATGATTGGGGTTGTAACCCTGCCGCTGGAAATCAAAGAACTCGGGCGCCGCTTTGCCCTGCTTCGTAACGGCCTGGGTGTACTCGCCGCTTTGGTGATTGCCCTGTTAATGGGGGTGATCCTGTGAAGACTCTGCTAAAAAGTGTAAAAAAATGGCTTCCCGCGGTTGTAGTCACCGCCGGCACCGGCGTGCTCCTCTACTTTTTCCCGTCGGCACAGCCACCGTTTAAGACAACAGTAGTGGAGTACACCCTGGAGTTAATCACCGTCTTACCCGCGGTTATGGTACTCATGGGCATCCTCACCGTTTTTGTCTCAAACGAATTTATCGGGCGGGTCCTCGGACATTCATCCGGAGTGAAGGGGATGGTCGTCGCCTTTGCCCTCGGCACATTGCCCACGGGCCCACTGTATGTCGCCTTTCCCTTTGCCCGGGTATTGCAGACCAAAGGCGCCCGGACGGCGAACATCGTCATCTTCCTCTCCGCCTGGGCGGCTATCAAACTCCCGCAGGAGTTGGTCGAGCTCCGGTTTCTCGGTTGGCGCTTCATGGTCGTACGCCTCGTCCTTACCGTGGTAGTGGTGCTCCTTATGGCGGCGGTGATTGATCGGGCGCTACGATTTCATGATACAATTCCGTTGGAATAGCGTACCGAGACGACCGGCACAGTTATTTCAGGAGTGATCTGTTGAAATTACGCACCAAAGTCATCCTTCCCATCCTCGTGTTGATATTCGCTGTAATCGCTGCTTATGCGGCGATTAACACCGTCCGAACCCAACGCCTGTTATCTCAAGAGCTTGATCGACAGATCGAGTGGATCCATTCCTACGGCGTAAAAAGTTATCTGCGCATGCCCGAAGATGCATATACCGCACTTGCGACAATCAGAGGAGTCGTGGTCGACCTGGCCCAGCGTGAAGTGCCCAGGACTGAAGTCCTCGACGTCATGAGGAGCGCCATCGCCGACCAGAAGTGGATCCTCGGCAGCTGGATCGCCTGGGAAACAAACTCCTACGACGACCGGGACGACGCCTACGCCGGAGTAACTCCGTTTACCGAACAGGGACACTTTGCGACGTATCTCTACCGGACATCAGACGACTCCGTGGACATGATGCCCCTGGAAAACTACCGGGATCAGTCCTGGTACCGCATGCCCCTGGCCACGGGCGAACCGTATCTCACCGAACCATTCCACTACAAAATCACCGATCGAGGAGTCATTTCGTTAACCGCCGCGCTGCCAATACACCGGGCCGGCGAAGTTATCGGCGTGATCGGCCTTGATATCGACATGACCTATTCGCAGACGCTGATCGAAGAAATCCGACCGCTGGGCACCGGCTCGGCCTTTGTCATGTCCCAAAGCGGAATCACCATAGCCGACCCCGATCCAACACGGCTGCTGCAGGAAGGTTATTTCCGATTCAACGACCCCGACGCCGCCCGCAAGGCAG
>JBAYPC010000412.1:0-2773 GCA_041677905.1 Alkalispirochaeta sp.
CGACGCGGTGGCCCGGGTCTGTGGCGAAATCTCATTTCCCGCCGGGGAAACGATTTTCAGAGAGGGAGAAAGAGGGAACACCCTGTTTATCCTTCTTTCCGGCGAAGTTGGCGTGTGGAAACACTACGGCATGCCCGATGAGAACCTTCTGGCCCGGTATCAGGCGGGACGAATTTTCGGGGAAATGGCGTTGGTGGACGAACTGCCCCGGAGTGCCACTGCAGTTGCCATGCTGGACAGCAATCTGCTCTACCTGCGGCGGAGCGATTTTGCCGAACTGGTCCGGAAGTACCCGGACCTCGCCGTTTCGATCATGAAGTCGATGTCGGCGATTGTTCGGGAAAGTAACGACAGCTTTGTTGCCGATCTGCACCACCGAAACGAGGAGTTGGTGGAGGCGTACCGGAAACTCGAGAAAGCCCAGAACGAGCTTTTGGCCCATGAGCGCCTGTCAAACCTCGGAAAGATGTCCAACATGGTTCTCCACGATATTCGCAACCCCGTGTCTGTTCTCCGGGGATACGCAGACGCTTTGAACAGCAGCGCCAATGATCCCGAGCGGGTGCGGGAGTTTGCCCGGCGGGTCAAAATTGAGGCGGACAGGTTGGGGCATCTCTCCGGTGAACTGCTGGATTACTCCCGGGGAGAGGTGCGGTTGGACCTTTCGGTATGTTCCCTCGCCGAGATTATTACGACTGCGACCGGTTATCTGGATGAGAAGTTCCAGAAAGGCGGTGTTGAACTCGTGTTAGATGTTCGGCAAAGTACGTCGGTGGTGGTCGATTTTCAGAGATGTGTCAGGGCGCTGCTGAACCTCATCGACAACGCAAGAAAGGCGTGCGCCAAAGGGGGGCGGGTAACGGTATCGGTTGACTGGGACGAGAGCTCCTGGTCGGTACGAATTGAGGACACCGGCGAGGGAATGTCGGCGGAAACAAAAGAACATATGTTTGAACCGTTTTTCTCGGAGTCTCCAAAGGGAGGATCCGGGCTGGGGTTGGTCGTCGTCAGGAATACGGTGGAAGCCCATGGGGGGACGTTGACGGCCGAATCCGTGCTTGGGGAAGGGACGGTGTTTGTTGTGACGGTACCTCTCAAGGCGGGGCTTATGGCCGATGGTGCGGGGCCGGAATGACTCCCCTGGCTATTTCTCTTAACGCGATTCTGGTCATTGCCGGGATGGTCCTGCTCTACGGTGGTGGCGGCGGCCTGGTGAAAGGGGCAAGCGGCATCGCCCTGCACCTGAGTATATCGCCGTTGGTCATCGGGCTGACCGTCGTGGCCTTTGGTACTTCAGCCCCGGAGCTCTTTGTGAGCGTGCTGTCGGCAATTCAGGGGAAAATGGGAGTGTCCCTGGGAAATGTCCTTGGCAGTAACGTGATCAACATCGCCCTTATTCTGGGGATCGCCGCTGTGGCTCGACCGATGGAGGTGAATCAGGCGGTGATCCGCTTTGACGGCCCTTTTATGCTGGTCACCTACGCCTTGGTGGCCCTTGGCATGGTGAACTTTGGCGGCGGGCCGGTCTGGTTGGGCGGGACTATACTCCGGTGGGAGGGGCTGGTCCTGGCAACGGTACTGGTTGTGTATGTGATTCTGCTGCACCGGAGAAGTAACCGTCCCGGCACAACGCCGCCGGCGGTGGTTGCCGGGCCGGCGGAGGCGGATGCGGCCCGACCGTTGTGGCTGGACGGGACTTTCGTCGTGGTTGGAATTGCCTTTCTTGCGGTGGGCGCAGAAATACTGGTGCGGGGGGCAAGCACCCTGGCGACGGAGGTTTTTGGTGCCAGTGAGCGTTTTGTCGGTATTGCAATTGTGGCTTTCGGAACGAGCCTGCCCGAGCTGTTTACCACGATAGCCGGCATCACTCGGGGAGAGATGGATATCTCCGTAGGCAATATCGTGGGTAGCAATATCTTTAATTCGCTCATGGTCCTCGGTATGACTGCGCTGATCAGGCCCATTCAGGTCGGCCAAACGGATTTCCGAAGTGATTTTGCCTTCATGGTCGGTGTGACCGTTTTGCTGCTCCTTTTTTTGCTGGCCCGCAAAAAAGTACCGCGTTGGGGAGGGGTTCTGTTCCTGGGGATTTACGGAGTATATTTCGTCTTTCTGATGGCCACCCGGACGGTCTAAGTGGTGAAGAAGTGGTTGAGACGAGAAGGAGCAGCATCTGGCGGATAAAACGGCGGTGATCGGCGTTACTGTGGCGGGAGCCCTGGTGAACATCGCGCTTGCAGTTGCAAAAGTCACCGTGGGTGTCCTCGCCCATAGTACCGCGTTGATTGCCGATGGAATTCACTCCCTTTCCGACCTTGCCACCGATGCCGTTGTCTTGCTGGGAGTAAAAGCGGCACAACGACCACCCGACGAAAACCATTCGTTTGGGCACGGCCGGTACGAGACGGTGAGCGCCCTTTTTGTCGGGGTGTTTCTTGTTGCTGCAGGCGGGCTGATCGGCTGGCATGGGGTAGAACGGGCTCTTTTTATCAGCCGGGGTGGAGTAGTACGGACACCCGGTTACGCAGCAGTGGTTGTTGCCACCGCGTCAATAGTTGCGAAAGAAGTGCTATTTCGTGTAACGTGGCGGATCGGACGATTTTACAACAGCCCCGTTCTTGTTGCCAACGCCTGGCACCACCGTTCCGACGCATTCAGCTCGGTGGCGTCACTCCTGGGCGTTTCCGGGGCGATACTGTTGGGTAACCGCTGGATCATCCTTGACCCGCTGACGGCGCTGGTTGTAGCGGTACTCGTTGTGATAGTCGGTGTC
>JBAYPC010000413.1:0-2772 GCA_041677905.1 Alkalispirochaeta sp.
CCCGGAGAGTTTGTAGAGTTCATCCACGCCCAGCTTCAGCGCTACCAGGTATGGCAGAATCAGGCGGAACAAGGGTACCAGTTCCTGCCGCGAAAGTACCGCGGCCCCGTCAAAACCGCCGGCGACATGTACAAATGGACGGGAAGGCAGATCGCCGCAGATCCCTTTATCGTCTACGACCGAAAAGTGAAACCCAACCGCGCCCGGATAGTGATTTCCGGCCTGCTCAACGCACTCCATTACTAATCCCAACCAAGGAAATGCCCTTATGCACACCCATCCGATTCCGGCCGGACTGAGTACCTGCCAGACCGCCATACGAAACGCCCTGGAAAAGAGTTTTTCCCTGGAAAACTCACCGTTTGACGACATCACCTTCTGGTCCGACGACGTAAAAACCCGGCTAAAAGAGTACGCTCTCCAGGGTAAGATGCTCCGCGGCTCCCTGGTCCCCTTGAGCTTTTCCCTCTTCCGTCCATCCGTTCCCGTTCCGCAAAGCTGCCTGGACGCCGGCGTCGTCATGGAAATCCTTCAATCTTTCCTTCTTGTTCACGACGATATTATGGATCAGGACGAACTTCGTCGAGGAATGCCTTCTATCCATTATCAGTATCAAGAAATTGCCCCGGATCGGTCGGCCTCGGATAGGTACGGACAGTCCATGGGCATCTGTACCGGAGACGTCGCCGCATTTTTCGCCGTTCACCTTTTGTCCCGCCTCGGAGTGGACGCGGCCCTCAAACAACGCCTCATAGAACTCGTCAGCCGGGAAATCCTTATCGTCGGACTGGCGCAGATGCAGGACGTCCACCACGGATACCTGGAAAACGCCGACCCCGCGTCCATACTGGAGGTGTACACCTACAAGACGGGACGGTATACCTTCAGCCTGCCCATGCAGCTTGGGGCCATGATCGCCGGAGCAGGGGAAGAAGAGCAAAAAACACTGACCCGCCTGGGAGAGCACCTGGGGCGGATATTCCAGATACGGGATGATCGACTGGGCATACTCGAAGATACAGCAGACACAGGCAAGTCCGTCGGGGGTGACGTAACCGAAAACAAACAGACCCTCTACCGGGCCCTGCTGTTTAACCGGATACCGCCGGACGACCCGGTGCGGACTATCTTCGGCAAGACCGGCGTCACCGGGGAAGACATGGCACAGATACGGACCGCCCTGGAACAGCACCGCGTCATTGCCGATGTCGATGCAGTCGTCCAGGAGGAGGCCACTCTGGCCCGGCAGGAAATTGCTGCCCTTGGTCTTGCCGACCCAGAAAAGGCAACGTTGTCGGACTTGCTGGAGTACAATTTAAGCCGCCGACGGTAATTCCGAGAGATTGCTGAGAAAATACCGGTGAATACGGTAGTCGTCGGTCAATTCGGGGTGGAACGTCAGCGCAAGGTGCCGCCCCTGCTGCACCATCACCGGGGCGCCGTCAAAACGGGCCAGGACCACCACATCGGGCCCGGACCCGACAAATTTGGGCGCCCTGATAAAAACACCACGAAACGGTCTCTCACCCAGCTTCGGCACGGTAACGTCGGCCTCAAAGCTGTCTACCTGCCGGCCGTAGGCGTTGCGCCGTATTTCCGTGTCCAGAATACCAAGACGAGGTTGAGAACTGCCTAAAATTTCCCGGGAGAGGAGGATGGCGCCCGCGCAGGTTCCCATAAGGGCAAGCCCCCCGTCGGCAGCACCCCTGATTTCGTCCATCAGACCAAACCGTTCCAGTAACAACCCTATGGTTGTACTCTCACCGCCGGGGATGACAAGCCCCTGCAGCCCCTTCAGCTCTTCAGGACGGCGTACCGCCTGGGTATCACATCCCAGTTGTGACAAAACCGACAGGTGTCGTGAAAAATCCCCCTGAAAGGCGAGAACCCCAATTTTCGGCGCCATCATACCCCGTTGGGTAACCGCGTAGGGCCTTACCAGCCGCGACCGGCAAGCCGTTCGTCGTCGGACATACTGGAAACGTTAATACCCGTCATCGGTACACCGATTCCCCGGGATATCTCCACGAGTTTTCCCGGATCATCGTAAAACGCAACGGCGTTTACTATCGCCACCGCCCGTTTTGCCGGGTTGTCCGACTTGAAGACACCGGAGCCCACAAAGACAGATTCCGCGCCCAGTTCAACCATCAGTGCGGCGTCGGCAGGAGTTGCCACACCACCGGCGGAAAAGTTGGGTACCGGCAGCTTGCCCGTTCGGGACACTTCCATTACCAGATCATAGGGCGCACCGAGCTCCTTGGCCCGTGTCATCAGTTCATCCGACGGAAGGTTCTGCAGCGCCCGGATATCGGCCATCAGCGTTCGAAGGTGCCGTACCGCTTCTACGATATCACCGGTACCGGCTTCTCCCTTCGTCCGGATCAAGGCCGCACCTTCACCGATACGGCGCAGAGCTTCGCCCAGATTCCGGCAGCCACAGACAAAGGGCACAGTAAAGGGATGTTTGTCCACGTGGTACCGGTCGTCCGCCGGAGTGAGGACCTCACTTTCATCGATGAAATCAACACCCATAGCCTGGAGCATCTTTGCCTCGGTGATGTGCCCGATCCGGCATTTCGCCATAACCGGAATGGAAACGGCCTTCTGAATCGCCTCTATCATGGCGGGATCACTCATTCTGGCGACCCCTCCGGCAACCCGGATATCCGCCGGTACCCGCTCAAGGGCCATCACCGCCTGTGCGCCGGCATCAGCGGCAATTTTGGCCTGTTCGACGTTGGTCACATCCATAATCACGCCGCCCTTTAA
>JBAYPC010000414.1:0-2772 GCA_041677905.1 Alkalispirochaeta sp.
CCTCAAACCTGGCCGCTCAATCACCATAGAAAGCCCCACCAGCCAGTACCTCAGCGCCCTGCTCCTGGCCGCGCCCCTCATCCCGAATACACCCATCCCGGCCGCACCGCCGGCCGCACCACCAACCCCAGCGCACATCCACGTCGCCCTCCTGAACGAACACCCCTACGTAGACATGACCTGCTGGTGGCTGGACCAACAGAACATCACCTACCACCGCCACGGTTACACCCATTTCACCATCCCCCCGGGCCAGCACTACCGCCCCCTCTCCGTCCAACTGCCCGGCGATTACAGCTCCGCCACCTTCTGGTTCACCGCCGCCGCCATCACCGGTACCCCCATCACCGTAGAAGGCCTCGCCCCCGACGACGTCCAGGGCGACAAAGCCGTTCTGGACATCCTTCAACACCTGGGATGCACCGTCAGCTGGTCCACCACCGGCACAGCCGCCGTCACCGTCTCCGGCACACCCCGCCGGGGTGGCACATTCGACCTCAACGCCATGCCCGACGCCCTGCCGGCACTCGCCACCCTCGCCTGCTTCGCCCCCGAAGCGGTCACCCTGACAAACGTCCCCCAGGCCCGCCAAAAAGAAACCGACCGAATCGCCGTGATGACCCGTGAACTGAGAAAGCTCGGTGCCGTCATCACCGAATTTCCGGACGGATTAAAGGTTGAACCCAAGGTTCTGCACAGCGGCACAGTCGACAGCCACGGAGACCACCGGATCGCCATGGCCCTTGCGGTAGGGGCCCTCGGCGCCACCGGCCCCGTCACAATCACCGGCGCCGACGCGGCAGAAGTGACCTACCCCGCCTTTTACACCCACCTCAGAGCACTGGCACCACAGGCCGTCCCGGCCCCACCCACCGGGGAGAACTCATGATCCCCCCGGCCCTGACCGACACCCTGCAACACGCCGCCGCCCACATCTTCGACGTGGACCATACCCTCACCAGACACTCAACAGGCCGCCGCTTCGCCCAGATCGGCTACCGGGACGGCCTGTTCACCCTGCGGTTTCTCCTCACCCTGCCCGGCTACTACGCCCGCTACCGCCTGGGCATCCTCGACATCGGCCACATCAACCGAGAGCTCCAGCCCCTCACCGGCCACAGCCGCGCACGGCTCACCCGAATCGCCCGCACAGCGTGGACCGACCACATCAAAAAAGACCTCTACACCCATGCAGTGGAGAACATCCAGGCGTGCCGCGACCGGGGCGCAACGGTCATCCTGCCCAGCACCTCCCTGGATATCATTCTTACCCCCCTGGCCCGGCACCTCTCCGCCGACGCAACCATCGCCTCGGAGCTGGAGTTTTCTTCCGACGGAAACGCAACCGGCTGGCTCACCGGCGGACCGTGCTACGCCGCATCCAAGGCAGAGCGGATCAACACACTTCTCAATACCCGGGGCATCGCCCCGCAGCACTGCGCCTTCTACAGCGACAGCTTCCATGACCTTCCCAGCCTGGAACTCGTCGGTTTTCCCGTAGCGGTCCATCCCGATATCCCCCTCCGCACAACCGCAAAACGCCGGGGCTGGCCGGTAATCACCTGGAACCATTAGGGAGTATCTCGGAGCATCTTTTCAGACTCAGTTTATAAGGCCGGGCGGACCACAGCTAATCAGAGGAGAGTTGATAACGCATGAAAAATGATGTATTCTTCATGCAAGGAGAACAATCAACATGGCCAATCTGCAAGTGAGGGACATCGACGACGACCTCTATCAATCGTTGAAAGATCGAGCTTCAAAAGAAAAGCGCTCAATCAGCCAAGAGGTGATCTCCATTCTTGAAAAGTACCTTGCTCATCCGAATTCGTTTGGTGTGAATCCCACAGAAGAATTCCTGCGGCTTGCAGGAAGTTGGGACGATGAACGCTCTGCCGAAGAAATCGTGAAAGACATCCGAGACGGCCGAAACGACTCGTCGAGATTTGCATCAGATCATGAACTATTTGATTGATACGGATATTGTCATATACAGCCTGAAGGGCGTTCAGACAGTTATCGATTCATTTGAAGAACGCTTGAACGATCCTAAATCGATTTCAATAATTACCTACGGCGAACTCGTGTATGGAGCCAGGAAATCTCAGCGAGAAGAGAAGAACATGGCTCAGGTGCGGAGGACAGCCGAGATTTTTCCGATCATCGATGTATCCCTCGCGATCATTGAGACCTTTGGATACCTGAAAGCGACGCTTGAGAAGACGGGGACTATCGTGGCAGACATGGATTTGATCATCGCCGCAACGGCGCTTGCCCATAATCTCATTCTCGTTACGAACAACGAGAAGCACTTCCATCACGTCCCGGGGCTTAAGATAGAAAACTGGGCAACATGATACGTCGCCGCACGGTTTGGATGTGGTAGCTGAGGCGGGGGAGTCCAAGAGCCTCCTAAGCGTGCAGAAAAACGGTCAGCCCCACAAAAATCGGCACCGTCACCAGAGAGACCAGATACGTGAAAAGTATCATCGAGCCGGTGTAGTGCACCTGATCGGGCTTCCCGTAGGCGTGGGTGACCACCAGCACAAGAGATGCCGGCGGCATCGCCGCCTCCAGGACCAGTACAAGACGTATCGCCCAACCCAGACTTCCGGTAAATATCGGTAACGGCAACATGGTAATACCCAACACAACCGCCGGATAAAGCACCATCAGCCACCCGGTAAAATACCAGTGCTCCCGCTCAAAGACCAGTTTTTCCCGAATCCCCGCCAGAGCACCTCCCATGGCAACCAGAGCCAGGTCCAGTCC
>JBAYPC010000415.1:0-2752 GCA_041677905.1 Alkalispirochaeta sp.
CGGGGGCGGTGGGAGCCAAGGGTTGTGGTAGATGGGCGTCGTGGGATAGTGGAGGCCAACCGAGGGTTTCTCCGGTTGGTAGATGCTGAAACCACGGAGCTGCTCCGCCGGGAGGGGCGGTTTTCAGTGCTTTTCTTTGGAGACCGGGTGTTGCTGGAGATATTTTCCAGCCGAGAGGCGGTGCAGGAGCGGGCGACGTCGGTGATGTCCCTGAACGGACGGCGAATTCCGGTGATTGTCTCGGCCCATGTAGTGGAACGGGATGACGGGTTGTTGCTGGGCTATTTCTACTGCCGTCGGGTTTCGGGTCGTTCACGACGGCTTCGGGAGTATCAGCGCCTTCGTGAAGGGATGGCAACGGCGGAGCAGGAGATTCTCAAGGCGCAGATCACGCCGCATCTGCTGTTCAACACGTTGAACAACATCGTTCAGATGATAGACTCAGAGCCGGATGAGGCTCGGGAGGTGGTGCAGGGTCTGGCGGACCTGTACCGCTACACTTTGTCGGCGACGAAGCGGGAGGTAGTCCCGCTGACTGAAGAGCTTGATGCGATACGGGGGTATCTTGCTATTGAAAAGGCCCGATTCGGATCGCATCTTGAATGGTCGATCGATGTTCATCCAGCTGCTCGGGACGTCTGGATTCCGCCGATGGTTCTGCAACCCCTTGTAGAAAACGCGGTAAACCACGGTGCTGATGGTCGCGGACGGATAAAGGTTGATATTTCCATCACCAGGAGCGGGGACGAAACGTTACTTCGAGTTGCAGACTCCGGTTCCGCGAAGTTCAATAAAGAGATGATGATTGCAGGAACGGGAACTGGGTTGAAAAATGTGGAGGGGCGGATGTTTGCGCTGTACGGGAGGCATGTGCAATTTGACCGGTCCTCTGGCGGCGGATTGCGGGTAACTCTTGCTGTGCCGGACCGGCGAGTATAGATGGGGGTGCGGGGTTGTCGAGTGTAACGGTGTGTATCATTGATGACGAATTCCGGGCGCGCCGGAGGATTGCGGAACTGCTTTCCCAAGAGGATGGGTATGAGGTGGTTGGGGAGGCGGATAATGGCGCGGATGCGGTGGAACTGATTGATCGGGTCAAGCCTGATCTGATTTTCCTGGATATCCGTATGCCCGGGTTGAGTGGGTTTCAGGTTTTACAGGAAGCGCAGCACAAACCGGCGGTGATTTTTGTGACGGCCTATGATGAACATGCGGTTCAGGCTTTTGATGTGCATGCGGTGGACTACCTGCTGAAACCGTTCCCTGATGGTCGGTTTCGTGAAGCTCTTGAACGGGTTGGTGAAAAGAGAGGTGTCGCCGAGCCGGATGTCCTGGAAAGGCTGGAGATGATGATACGTGATTCCCGTGAATCTATGCTGGAACGGATTCCGGTCAGGCGCGGTTTTGAGTTTGACATGGTACCGGTAGCATCGGTGGACTGTTTTACGATTGCTGATGGTCTGGTCTTTCTGGTGCAGGGAAAGCGGCGGGTCGTGGTGGACCACACGTTGCGGGAACTGGAAGAACGGCTGGACCCAAGTATGTTCATGAGGGTTCATCGGAATAGTCTGGTCAACGTGAACGGGATTATCCGGGTGGTGCCCTGGGGCAGGGGCCGGATTGCACTGCACTTTACTGAGGGGGAACCGGTTCATGTGGGCCGGGATCGGACGCAGGCGGTCAAGCAGCGGATCGGCATCTCCTGAAGTGATGACACCCGGGTGCTTCAGCCGTGCGGGCGTGCGTGTGTGCGTGCGGGCGTGAGTGTTGCCTCACCGGCGGAGCAGCGCTACTATGACGGTATCGTGGGGACCACAAGTACCGGCGGAAAAACCAATCCAAAAAGCAACCCCTTTGACGTCTACTACAGCAGGGGCTGGGTCTATCTGGTGGTGTCTTCCGGGGCTGTGGATGTCTATTCCGAAGATATAGAAAACAGGATGCGCCTTTTGGGCATGCCGAAAGTGCGGGCGAGTGTCCTTCGGCAACACATCGAAGAGGCCTCCGGTGAGGCGGTGCAGCTTGTCCAGTGGCCGGAAGGGCGGCGCCTGGCCTCACGCATCACCGTTGAAATCTCCGACGACGAGATGACGGCAACCGTCACCGTCACCGCTTCCCAGCGCGGCGCGGCGCCGCCCACCCCCGCCGACGTGGAAAAAGCCCTCACCGCCCAGGGCGTCACCACCGGCGTTGACCACGTAGCCATCGCCACAGCCCTGAGAGAGCGCCGCTACGACACCCCCATAGTGGCCGCCGCCGGTCACCCCCCCGTTTTCGGTACCGCCCGGCGGCTCGAATACCGCTTCAAACAGGACAGAGGCAAACCCTATCTCCACATGCCCTTCGACCGAATCAACCTCAAAGAGCTCAACTTCATCGACAACAAGAAAGAAGGCGACCTTCTCGCCGTCCTCCTGCCCCCGGTCAAACCCGTCAACGGCAGCACCGTCACCGGAGACCCCATACCCGCCACCCGGGACACCACACAAGTCGCCATACCCGCCGGCGAAAACACCCGCTTCCACACAGACCGCACCAAACTCTACGCCGCCTGCGACGGCAACGCCCGCTTCCGGGACGGCCTCATCGTCGTAGAGCCGGTAATAGAAGTAGAAAACGTCAACTACGAGACCGGCAACATCCACTTCGACGGATCAGTCGTCATACACGGCAGCGTCGCCGACGGCTTCACCGTAGAGGCCGGCGGCACCATCCAGGTCGGCAAAAGCGTCGGCCGGGCCCACCTCAAAGC
>JBAYPC010000416.1:0-2742 GCA_041677905.1 Alkalispirochaeta sp.
CCGTCATGTTACCTACGACGGAGGTGCCCCTGCGGTCACCGCTACTGTCGGCGGAGAGGCTGATGTTGTCCCCCAACTGTCGGTAGAACAGGTGGACATGATCCGGGCGGGTCGTCTGCGACCGCTGGTTGTTCTCACCGAAAAGCCCCTTGAGCTGGAAGGTGTGGACGAGCCGGTTCCCCCCATTACCAACTGGATTCCCGACTTTGTTGCCGCTCCGACATACTTCGGTATTTTCGTACCCAAGGGAGTGCCGGCAAACGTCGTCGAAACTCTCAACGCTATCTGGAAAGAGCACGTTATGACGTCCGACAGTCTGCGCACGTGGGCCCGGGAAAACGCAGTCGTCTTTGATCCCGATTACGGTGATGAGGCGTTCCGCAAGGCTTTTCCAATGGTTCAGATTGACGCGTGGCTGAAAGAAGAGGCCGGTGATACGGTCATTAGCCCCGATAAGGTGGGGATTCCCCGACCGTAGTCGTTCGGAATCAGGTACAATCAGTTACAATCAGTAACAGATTATTCCGGTGCTGCCCCATGTGGTGGTAGCCATGTGGTGGTAGCCATGTGGAGGTAGCACCGGATTTATCAATTTGTGTCATGGAGGACCTATGGCTGAAACGCAAAAAGGCATGCACAAAGCTGACTTTATCACCGCATTGGTACTGCTGGGGTTCGGTGTCATGGTGGTTGTGCAGTCTGTTCAAATGCCGCGACTTGAGCACCGGGGTATCAACCCCTATACCATTCCCGGTCTTGTTCCGGGACTGTTGGGTATCGTCATGGTCATTCTGGGGGGCATGCTGCTGGCACGGTCGATAACACATGGGGGTTACACCCTGGAGATCAGCCGACGACGTATTGGCCAGTTGATCACCATTCCTCAAGTGAGACGGGTAACGGCAACTCTGGCGGTGTGTCTTGTTTATGCCCTCGGGTTTATCGGCCGGCTCTGGTATCCCGTGTCAACTTTTTTATTCGTCTTTGGATTTATCGTGCTGTTTGAATACCGGCCGGAACAACCTGTCCGCACAAAGTCACGACGGATTGTTGTTGCAGGTATTGAAGCACTTTTAACCGCAACTGTAGTGTCGGTAGTCTTCCGGTACCTCTTCCTCGTCCGTTTACCTTAGGAGTTACTAGCTATGTCTTTTGAAGGACTGCAGATGCTTGCCATCGGTATCGGGGAGTTTCTCACGGTAAGAACTCTTTTCGACGTACTTTGGGCAACACAGCTGGGGATCATCGTCGGAATGCTGCCTGGATTGACGGCGACGATGGGCATTGCCCTGATGACCACCCTGACCTTCCGGATGGATCCCGGCAACGCCGTACTTATTCTGATTTGTATGTATATCGGCTCCATTTACGGTGGAAGCCGCAGCGCTATTCTGCTGAACATACCGGGGACCCCGGCCAATGCCGCCACGGCCGTCGACGGGCATCCTCTGGCAATGCAGGGGAAGGCGGGCCAGGCGATCGGTCTGGCAACAACCGGGTCATTTCTTGGCTCGTTGATCGGAATGATCATGCTGGCGATGTTTACGCCCGTTATCGGGCGGTTTGCCCTTAGTTTTCAGTCCTTCGAGTTTTTCTGGCTGGCCGTATTCGGCGTCGTTATCAGCGGGACTCTTACGGCCCCCAAAGACCCCCTGAAAGGCTGGATATCGGGATTTCTGGGACTCATGATCGCTATGGTCGGTATGGAAGGAATTCACGCCCACGTGCGGTTCACCTTTGGAAACGCCGACCTCTCCGGGGGGATCAGGCTTATCCCGGCTATGGTGGGAGCCTTTGGGTTTGCCGAAGTTATCATGATGATGAAACACACCCGGGTGGACGTGGTCAAAACAGAGATCACCCGGGTCATACCCCGGATAAAAGAGTTTGCAAAGTACTGGAAGACCATTATCCGGTCCGGGCTGATCGGTACTTTTGTCGGCGCCATCCCCGGTGTCGGAGAAGATATCGGTGCCTGGGTGAGTTACGATTTTGCCCGCCGCTCCAGCAAAGAACCGGAGAAATTCGGCCGCGGCAGCATAGAAGGACTTATGTCGGCCGAAGTGGGCAATAACGCTGCCGTCGGCGGGGCGATAATCCCCGTTCTCGCGCTGGCCATTCCCGGTTCCGCACCGGCTGCGGTACTTCTGGCGGCCATGTTTATACACGGTGTCAGGCCGGGCCCTCTTCTTATGATCGAGAACCCGCAATTCGTCTACTCCGTGGTTGCCATGTTCCTTCTGGCCACGACGGCCATGTTCATTCTTGGGCTTTCCATGGTGCGAACCCTGGTGAAGATACTGGAAGTACCCCGTACAAAACTGATGCCGATAGTCTTTGTCCTCTGCGTCATCGGCGCCTTTGCGGTGGAATCCCGGGCGTTTGACATCGTGATCATGGTCGTCTTCGGGATACTGGGGTATGCCATGCAGGAGATGGACTATCCTGTGGCACCGATGGTCCTGGGGATCATTCTGGGAGACATTCTGGACAAGAACCTGAGACGGGCCCTGGTGCTTACCGACGGCGACCTGGTGCCGTTCTTTACCCGCCCCATCTCTGTGGTTCTCATCCTGTTTATCCTGCTCAGCCTGGTTGGAAAAACGCGTTGGTTTAGCAGGCTGACGACAATGCTGAAACACGGCATCCTTTCTTTGGTGAAAGGGAGAAAATCATGAAAGGACCGAAATCATGACCGGGAGGTTATCATGAAACAACGACCAAAACTGACTGCAGGCATCG
>JBAYPC010000417.1:0-2728 GCA_041677905.1 Alkalispirochaeta sp.
CCTGCCCTGATTTCGGCATCGATCCCCGACATGACGTTCGGTCCGCGACGGTATCCGAGGCAGAGTCCCTCGGCGGTAATCAGCGCTTTGTTCATAAACCGATGCCCTCTTCCGTGACTCGGCGTCCCGGTCGCAGGAGCACTGTCAGGACGATGGGTACACCCACCAGAGCCATCACCGAATTGAGGGGTAGTACCCGATCAACTCCTGGCAACCGGGACACGATATCGGCGGCGATACCCATGGTTGCGCCGATCAGTACCGTAGTCGGGACGAGCTCGGTGTGCCGGGAGCTGCGAATCCAGCCCCGGGCAAGATGCGGAACGGCGACGCCGATAAAGGTGATAGGCCCTGCCAGGGCGGTAACAAGTCCGGTGAGTACACCGGAAATCAGAATCAGTACTCCTTGGACCATCCGAGCGTTGAGCCCCGAACTCTCAGCGTACAGCTGCCCCAAAAGAAGAGCATCCAGTTTCCCCCCGCTCACCGTCAACCCCAGCGCCACAACCATCACACCCAGCGCCAACACCGGCGGTCCGATCCCCGGAGGTACGGCAAAAGACCCGAAACTCCACACCACGTACCGCTCCAGCCCCTCCGCCGGGCTGGACGCCATCAGCAGAGTTGTCCCTGCACTGGCGGCGTACCCGAAGAGCAACCCCAACACCAGGAGAATCACCGGCTGCCCCACTACCCGATTCACCAACAGGGCCAGACCAAGGACAGCCGAAGCGCCGAGTACAGCCGCTACACTGGACGGCACCATCGCCAGAGCTCCGACGGCAAACCCACTTCCGGAGGCGGCGGTGCCCGCCAGTCCGCCGGCGCCGGCCCCTGCCCCGGCGCCGGCCCCTGCCCCTGCCCCAAGTGATGCGCTCCCGAGAAGGACAATGGCCACACCCAACCCGGCGCCGGAAGTAACCCCAAGGACACCGGGCCCCGCCAGAGCGTTCCTGAATACCGTCTGCATTAACAGCCCCGCCAGGCTCAAAGCGCTTCCTGCGGCTATTGCCATAAGCGTTCGGGGGGCCCTGATAGTCCGCACAACCACCCGGTAGACCAGAGTCGACGCGTCGGCAGTCCCGTCCCCAACGGAAGATTCCACACTTTCCGGTGCCGACGGCAAAAGAGCCCGAACCACCTGACCCGGCGGAATCGCTATAGACCCCAACGAAAGAGACAACACGACAAAGAGCAAAAGGAGTGGAACCAACAGGAAAATACGCCCGTTCATACCGATATTCGTCCCATCGTCCCCACTACCCCTCACTCCAGCCTCCGGTAGTACACAAGCTCGTGGTCCGGCAGCAGCTCGGGATGCATAATACGGACCAGATCGGCAAGAACCACATCCGGCCGGGCCGCCCCGGACTCCCAGAAGTCATTTGCCCCCCAGGGGCGAACCCGACGGTTGTAGTGGTACATCTGCCCCGTCCGGTACGCCTTGAAAACGGTCAGCCGCGAGTCCAGCCGCCGCGCATCCTCCCGGGACACCCATCCAAAGTTCAGGTTAAACCAGAAATCACCGTTCACCGCCCGCTGCAGCACCGCTTCAAGATCTAGAAAACGCGATCCCGTACCCGGACTGTCGGCCCAGAGATACCGCCCGCCCCCATCGGCAAAGAGCGTGGCGATGTAACTGTCCCCACCGGGAACGGGCCACGTACCCTGCCACGGCGCATTGGCGAACACCGAAGGACGCTCCCCCTCCGGAACCGCCGCAACCCTCCCGGAAATTTCTTCATAACGCCCTACCCGCTCCCGAAACAACCGGTCCGCCTCGGCACGCTTGCCGAAAAGCGCTCCGAAAAGCCGTATCCACTCCGCCCGACCAAGAGGCGAAACCTCCCGCCAGTCCGCAAGGACCACAACCGGGATTCCTGAAGAAACCAGCCGGACCAGCGTCGGATCATCCCGCCCCATCGCCGACGTGACGATCAGATCGGGCCGGGCGGCAACCACCCGTTCCAGATTCAGAGACTCCGCCGATCCGACCGCCGCCACATCACCCCGACCGACCCGACGGTACACCTCATCGTCATAGACGTGTTCCGCCAAATCCACCCCCACAAGACGATCGACTACACCCAGATCACGAAAGTGCGGAATCACCGTCGTCGAAAGTGCCACCACCCGCTGAACCGGGACCGAAATCACCCCGTCAAAACGATCTCCATCTGGAACCGGTGCCCCCGGACTAACCAGCGCATACCGCAGCGGCTCCGCCCCCGGCCACGCATCCCGAACCGTCACCACCGTCAGCGGCTCACACCCGTCGTCGATCTCCAGAGACGACGAAAACTCCTGCGCCCCCGGGTATCCCGCCAGAACTACCATCAGAAGAATTCCAAACACGCCGCACCGACCACCAGAGCCAAAGCCAGAGCCAGAGCCAGAGCCAGAGCCAGACCTTTTCAGAAAGACAAACACATAAAACTCCTGCTGCGATTATAAACCGACCTGGGCTCATTATACTTATTCAGATGACTGAGCGCATTCGATACGTTCCGGTAATGGAGTGAAAAGCTTGTCACTGCGCCCATATATCGAGATACAACTTTATTGGTTGTTGCGTACACCTTGGAATGACCGTACAATCGGTAGTAATTCTCAACAACAAGATCTCACGGAGGTAAGTTTGTGAAATTGGACATTCGAATCATCAATGCGAAAACGCGTGCGTCTCGGGGTGCGGTCATGCAGATTGGCATTGCCGACGGCAAAATAG
>JBAYPC010000418.1:0-2689 GCA_041677905.1 Alkalispirochaeta sp.
GTAGGTGTCCCTGAGGTCGGCGTGGGCGTCTATCTGGATGAGGCCGATGGGGGCCGGTTCGTCCGGGGACTGGTTGCGGAGGTGTGCCTGCAGGGCGTCGACTGCGGGGGTGGTGATGGAGTGTTCTCCCCCGAGAAGGACGGGAATGCCCCGGCGTTCCTTGCCAACGGTGAGGGCCGCCGTCACGGCGTTGTGGATGCGTTCAAAGACGGTGTGGGCCTCTCCGGTGCAGTCAACGGCGGGGTAGGTGTGGATTCCCTCTTCTCCGGGGGTGCTTGTGCCGTCAAAGACTTCCAGCTGATTACTTGCCTCAAGAATTGCCGCCGGACCCGACGCGGTGCCGGTGCCGTATGAGACGGTCGCCTCGTAGGGGACGGGTATGACGTGGAACGCCGCGTGGGCTATGGGATACTGGGCAAACTCGCTGCCGAGAAAGAGGGGATGGGTCATGGGGCTATACCTCCGGGGATTGCCCCGCCGAGGCGGTTTCTGAAATCGGCGTACTCCGGGGCGTGGATGGTGACGATCTTTTGGTCTGATGAGCCCTGTTTCGCAGAGTCCCAGAGGACTATGGACGGGACGGGCATGCCGTTGAAGCTGGTCGTCTTGACCATGGTGTAGTGGCCCATGTCGTCAAAGACGAGGCGGTCACCCCGGTGCAGGGGGCGGTCAAAGCTGTAGTCGCCCATGACGTCTCCGGCCAGGCACGTCTGGCCGCCCAGGCGGTAGAGGTGCGGTTTTTCGCCAGGGCGGCCGGCGCCCCAGATGTCGGGGCGGTAGGGCATTTCCAGCGTGTCCGGCATGTGGGCCGTGGCGGAGGAGTCGAGTATGGCGATATCTCGGTTGTTCCGGTGGATATCCATGACGGTGGTGACAAGAACACCGGTGTGGATCGCCGCCGCCTCTCCCGGTTCCAGGATCACCTCCAGGTTGTACCGGCGGCGGGCGTCCTGGACGAGGCCGACCAGGTGGTCCCGGTCGTAGTCGGGTTTGGTTATGTGGTGGCCGCCGCCCATGTTGAGCCACCGGATCTGGGGCAGCGAGAGGATGTCGCCGAAGGCTTCATAGACGGCGTGGAGTGTTTTTTCCAGCGCGAAGGAGTCGTTTTCACAGAGGGTGTGGAAGTGGAGCCCTGAGATGCCCTGGAGGGCAGCGGCCAGGGCAAGCGGTGCGGACAGGCCGGACGGGCTGGACGGGCCGCCGGCGGCGATCTGCCGGTCCAGTTCCTCCCGGGTGATACCCAGGCGCGAATAGGGGGCGCAGGGATCGTATATCTCGTGGTCGCCCAGAGAACACTGGGGGTTGATGCGCAGTCCAAAGGCGATCCCGGCGGGGCCCCCGTCGGGACGGGGGACGTGGTGTCGGAACTGGTTGAGCGAGTTGAAAACGACGTGGTTGGACAGATCGCATATCCGAGCGAAGTCGGACGCACTGTAGGCGGGTGCGTAGGTGTGGACTTCGAAGTCGCCGTCGGCGGGGCCGCCGGAATCGGCGCTGCCGGCGGCAATTTCCCGGGCAAAGGTCGCTTCGTATACACCGCTGGCACATGCACCGTCAAGGTAGGTCCGAACCAGCCCCATCACCTCAGGCATGGCAAAGGCCTTCAGGGCCAGGAGAACTTTTGCCCCCGCCCGGTCGGCGGTTTGCCGCAGCAGCGCCAGGTTGTACTCCACCGCCGCCCGGTCCACCACGTAGGCCGGGGACGGTACCGAGGCGGGGTCAAAACCGACAAAGTAGGGGCGGGCACCACGCTCGATCATGCCAGAGAGGTTACCGCCGGTTTCTGCAGCGTCCAGGGGAGGCCGTAACGGTTCAGGTCGTCCATGAACGGGTCCGGGTCCATTTCCTCCATGTTCCAGACTCCCGGGCGGCGCCAGGGGCCTTCCAGAATCTGTTTTGCCCCGATCATGGCGGGCACCCCGGTGGTGTAACTGATGGCCTGACTGCCCACTTCCCGGTAGGCGTCCTGGTGGTCACAGATGTTGTAGACGTACACCCGCTCCCGGGAGTCTTTGCCTTTGGCGGCTTTGCCTTCGGCGGTTATACCCTCGGCTATGACGCCGATACACGTTTTTCCCTTCGTATCCGCACCCAGCGTGGACGGCTCGGGGAGGACCGCCTTGAGGAACTGGAGGGGTATGATCTCCACGCCGTTGTAGAGGACCGGATCAATTCGGGTCATGCCTACGTTCTGCAGCACTTCCAGATGTTTCAGGTAGTTTTCCGAAAAACTCATCCAGAATTGGGCTTTTCTAATGGTGGGGAAGTTCTGAACCAGGCTTTCCAGTTCCTCGTGGTACATCCGGTAGATCTCGTAGGTCCCGACCTCTTCAGGGCAGGTAAAAGGCTGGTGAACGCTCAGAGCCGGCGTTTCGACAAATCGGCCGTTTTCCCAGTGACGGCACGGGGCTGTAACCTCACGGATGTTGATTTCGGGGTTGAAGTTGGTGGCAAATGCCTTGCCGTGGCTGACGCCGTAGACGTCCACGATGTCCAGACTGTGTATTTCCTTCAGGTGGTGTTTGGCGATCCACGCGGTGTACACGTTGGTCACACCGGGATCAAAACCGCTTCCCAGAAGGGCCGTCAGGCCGGCCTTTTCAAAACGTTCTCTATAGGCCCACTGCCAGGAGTACTCGAAATGGGCTGTGTCCGGGGGCTCGTAGTTTGCCGTGTCCAGGTAGTGGAC
>JBAYPC010000419.1:0-2636 GCA_041677905.1 Alkalispirochaeta sp.
AGTGATCAGTTTGAAGATGGGATCTACGAAGGCAAGAAATCTGCCGTTCTCACCTCCATGCTGAAAAAGGTCGAAAACTCGTCCCTCTACTGCCTCAACGCCGTCAAAAACGGTACCTTCACCGGAGAGGTTGTCAAAATGACCATGGAAGACGACGGTGT
This sequence comes from Alkalispirochaeta sp., assembly GCA_041677905.1. Taxonomy (GTDB): domain Bacteria; phylum Spirochaetota; class Spirochaetia; order DSM-27196; family Alkalispirochaetaceae; genus Alkalispirochaeta. The sequence continues at coordinate 162 of JBAYPC010000419.1, forward strand.
CGGTTATTCAAAGGCAAACTCGGAACTCAAAGCCGAGGTCGTTAAAGCCGTGGAAGCCGCCAAGGCCGACGTGATCAGCGGGAAGATAAAAATCTACGGAACCTACAAGGAAGCACTGGCAGCCGGTGCTGCTCCTGCAGGACTGTCCGCTCTTGACGACTGATCGTTACAACAGAGCAAAACAGGAACCTTAGTTGAAAATCACTGTAGTGCGCCGAGCTTTCGGCGCACTACTTCTATCTGGAAAGCCTCCAGGCTTTCCTGACGGAAGAATTACGGGAGGCACACTGTGGAATATGCCATTGAGATGAACGGCATAACCAAGACCTTCCCCGGTGTTGTAGCCAACGACAATATCACATTGCAAGTGGCCGAACGGGAAGTTCACGCCCTGCTGGGTGAAAACGGGGCCGGTAAATCGACGTTGATGTCGATACTGTTCGGTGCATATCACGCTGATAGTGGTTCGATCCGCATCCACGGGAAGCCGGTCGACATCAGGGATCCAAACGTCGCAACTGAACTGGGGATCGGCATGGTGCACCAGCACTTCAGACTTGTGCACAACTACACGGTCACGGAAAACATCGTCCTGGGAATGGAGCCGAGGAATCGGTTAGGCATCCTGGATATCAGCCAGGCCGAAAAACGGGTCGCCGCACTCTCGGACACCTATGGACTCCATGTAGACCCAACCGCCCTGGTAGAAGACATCACCGTTGGAGCGCAGCAACGGGTGGAGATACTCAAGACGCTGTACCGGAACGCCAATATCATCATCTTTGACGAGCCCTCGGCAGTGCTCACGCCCCAGGAGATAGACGAGCTGATGGAGATCATCCGTCGGCTTAGAGAAGAAGGAAAGACCATCGTCCTTATTACCCACAAGCTCAAAGAGATAAAGGCCGTGGCAGACCGCTGCACCGTACTCAGGCGCGGCAAGTACATCGGGACGGTCGATGTACCGGAGGTGACCGAACAGCACCTTGCGGAGATGATGGTCGGCCGGGCCGTCAATTTTGAAATAGAAAAGAAACCTGCCCAGATCGGTGAGGTGGTCCTCTCGGTCCGAAACGTCTCGGTGGCCGACTCAAGCGGCCATCTCAAGGTGAAGGACCTGTCGGTAGACGTGCACCAGGGAGAGATTTTCGGCATTGCCGGGGTGGACGGGAACGGCCAGACCGAACTGCTCTACGGTCTTTCGGGTCTCGCACCTGTAGCAAGTGGGACAATTCTCCTCAACGGTGAGGACATCACCCACGCGACTATACGCCGCCGAATTGAGCTTGGCCTGGGCCACGTTCCGGAAGATCGGCAGAAACACGGTCTGATAAGTGACTTCACCGTGAGCGAGAACAGCGCGCTGAAAAACTACTACCAGCCCCCTTACAGCAGTAAGTACGGGTTACTGAACCACGAACAGATGGATGCCGATACCGATACGCTCATCAAAGAGTTTGACATCCGGGCGGGACAGGGATCGCAGACGAAAGCGGGGAGCCTCTCGGGCGGTAACCAGCAGAAAGTCATTGTAGCCCGGGAGATACACCTTTCTCCTCACATCCTTCTGGTAGCGCAGCCTACCCGGGGTCTTGACGTCGGAGCAATAGAGTACATCCGGCACCGGATTATCGCCGAACGGGACAAGGGGCGGGCGATTCTCCTGATCTCGTTCGAACTGGACGAAATCATGAACCTCTGTGATCGCATCGCCACAATCAGCAAAGGGTCGATAGTCGGAATTTTCGGGCAGCATGAGGTGACGGAACGAGAAATCGGTATGATGATGGCCGGGTCGAAACGTGGTGGAGACAACGAATGACATCGAAATTGAAAGAAAAAACACTGACCACCCGGATACTCAGTTCCGACGGGGCCGTATCGGTCCTGGTCGTTCTGCTCGGCTTCCTTGTGGGAACCGTTCTGGTCGCGATGGTCGGGAAAAATCCGCTGAACATGTACAAGGCCATCTTACAATCCCTGTCGGGCTACAATATCGACAACGGCAAAATGAATATCCGCTATATCGGTGAGACCCTTAACTACGCCGTACCGTTCATCCTCTGCGGGTTTTCCTTTGCCTTCGCCGTCCGGGCGGGGTTGTTCAACATCGGAGCTGAGGGACAGTACATCGTGGGAATGACGGTGGCGCAGATGATCGGCTTGTTGGGCCCTACCGTTCCGGGACTTCATTGGGTACTGGCTATCCTCGGCGCAATGGTTATCGGCGCTTTCTGGGGGGGCATCGTCGGGATACTGAAGGCCAAGTATGAGGTCTCCGAGGTGGTGTCCACCATCATGCTCAACTACGTTGCCCTGTACCTTTCACGGATCATATGCCTGCAGCTGCCGGGTGCCACAACCTACAAGACGGCAAACTACCCTGAGACTGCCCTCCTCTCCAACCGCCTGTTCCAGACCCTCACCAACAACTCCATGTTAAACAACGGGTTCTTCCTCATGATCGCCGCGGTA
>JBAYPC010000420.1:0-2634 GCA_041677905.1 Alkalispirochaeta sp.
GGTGCCTGCCGGTACGACTACGCTGATGCCCTTCAGGGTCGGACCGTCCTGGCCTGGAAAGTGATACGTCAGATCTCTGATCTCTATTTCCCCTGTTACCGGTTCGGTCCGTGCCCGGAGCGGCGAGACGATTTGTGGTTTTATATCCAGGATTTCGTTTATTCGGCCCATAGATGCGGCGCCGCGCTGCAGCATGTTCACCGTCATTCCGGCTCCCATCATCGGCCAGATGAGCATCTGGAGATAACTCAGAGTTGCCACAAACTCACCGGCACTTATCTCTCCGGCGATCAACGCCTGTCCCCCAAACCAGAGCAGCATAAGCAGGGTCATTCCCGACAGAAAGGTGACCAGGGGAAAGAACAGACCCCAGATCCGAATCAAACGCATGTTCTGTTCCTGGTAGTTGGTATTGGCGTCGCGAAACCGTTTGAGGAAGTACTGTTCTTTGACAAACCCCTGAACCACCCGAATACCGCTGAACACCTCCTGGGCCTGTTCGCTCAGCCGGGAAAAACCTTCCTGTACGGCTTTAAAGAGGTGACCGATCCGGGACCCCAGGATGATTAGAGATATCGTGATAATCGGCAGGGGTAACACCGTGTACAAAGCCAACCGTGGATTCTGCTTGAAGAGAATGATAAGGATGGCCAGTGTCATGAAGAGACCGTCGATAAACGCCACCAGAGCCATGCCTACGGCGACGCGCACGGCGTTGATATCGTTGGTGCCCCGGGCCATGAGGTCCCCCGTTTTGTGTGACTGGTAAAACGAACGGGAGAGGACAAGAAGATGGTCATACAGGCGGTTGCGCAGGTCGTTCTCGATCTTGCGGCTGGACCCATGGATGAAGTAGCGCCACCCCAGGCGTCCCAGGCCGATGATAACGGCGGTAGCCACCATCAGCGCCATAAGACGGCCGACATCGCCGATAGCCGTCGAACCGGTCGAAATCGTATCGACTGCCTGTCCGATAAACCAGGGAATCAACAGTTGGGACCCACTGGTTACAATCAGAGAAATGACACCAAAGACATAGGACCACCGGTATCTGCGGATGTACGGTAGAAGGGCTCGAAACTCACCAATCATGTACGGCCGGCCTCTCTCCACCCCTTTATGGTGCGTTCAATATCCTGTTGTGCCGTGTCCAGTTGGGTTATCAGTTCTCTCTTGGACTGTGCCGGGGGAAAAACGTTGCAAAAAGCGATGCGAACCTCCTGTCCTCGTTCCATTCGTGTCAGGTCCTGCATACGGGCAAAACGCCATCCGCCGTCGACGGCAACCGCGACCATCGGCAGTGGTCGGGACGCCTGTATCTTCCGGATTGCTCCGCTGTGAAAGGTTCGGACCTTTCCGTCCAGGGACCGTGTACCTTCAGGAAAGATAACCACTCCTTCGCCCTGGCGTATAGTCCGACCCAACCGTTCAATGCGGCGCATTGCCGCACCGAAGTCTCCATGGCGGCTGATAAGAGCGTGTCTTTGCACCCGGAGCACCCGGGAAACGGCGGGAAACCACGATCCCAGTTCTTTTTTGGCTACAAACCGGACCGCGTGGTTCGGGAATGCAGCCATAATTGCAACGATATCTATGACGCTCTGGTGGTTGGAGACGATCAGTAACGTCTCCGGCAGAACCCGTCGCCGGTTTTCGACCATAAGGCTGAGACCGACCGAAAACCTTGCCAGGGCAAACAGCTTGCGCGCACGCTGGGGGACCTCCCTGTCCAGGGCGCGGCGTGCCCACTTCCAGCTGACGGCAATCCGCAGTTTATCAAGAATATCCCAACAGATCAGACGGAAAAAAATGAGTGTGAACAGTAGATACGCCCGCATGGTCCGTGTAGACTACCCGGAATTGCGTAGTAATGTTAACAGCGAGGTTCGTTGACACCTCTACTGTTTTTTGCTACCGTCACCGTCTGTTAGACACGAACATCCAGGAGGATAAATTCTTTGATAGTCAAGGGTTCCGCAGCAAAGCGGTTTCGGCAGAGTGAAAAACGGCGTATAAGAAACAAAGCGGTTCGCAGCCACGTGCGTTCCAGTGAAAAAAAAGTACTTGCTGCAGTAGAGAGCAAAGACGGTCCGGAAGCCGAAAAGGCATTCAGGGAGTACGTCAAGTTGATCGATACTGCCGCAGGGAAAGGTGTTTTCCATCAGAACACGGTAGGACGAAAGAAATCCCGGATAGCTCGAAAAGTTAATGCGGTTCAGGCCTGACGCCTGAAGTGGAGGGCTCGTGCCTGGTTCAAAACTGACGAAAGCTGAAATCGTTGATCGCATCGGTGAACAGACCGACGTCAGCAGAAAAGACATCCACATTATTGTCGATGCTTTTTTTGCGGAGGTGAAAGACGCGCTGGCGGCAGATAGAGTCGTTGAATTTCGCGGCTTTGGTACTTTTGAAATCAGGACACGCAAGGGACGCAAGCACGCTCGTAATCCAAAAACGGGAGAGCGGGTGACGGTGGAGAACCACGGGGTCGTCGTCTTCCGTCCTGGAAAAGAACTAAAAGAGTCAAGCTGGAACCTTCGTAGTTAATTTCTGAGTCGGGCTCCGGGAGGGGCGGTTTATTTCGTGATACGTCGTTTACCCACCGACCAATTACCCACAGATCAACATTGTGAA
>JBAYPC010000421.1:0-2626 GCA_041677905.1 Alkalispirochaeta sp.
TAATTCTCGTTGTCATGGCGGGGATTCGGTTCATTTTGGCGACCTGGTTCGGTCGCTACCACGGCAAACTGCTGCAGGTCTAGGAGCTGTAACGATGAGTGTACGACTGGAATCTTTGTTCAAGTACTTTCCCGACCCGGAACACCCGGACCAGCGGGTAACCGCCGTTGAAGATGTCTCTCTGGAAATAGAAGAGGGAGAAATGGTGACCTTTCTGGGGCCGTCGGGCTGTGGAAAGACGACGACTCTGCGGATTATCTCCGGGTTTGAAGCGCCAAGTTCCGGTTCGGTCTGGATAGGCGGTGAAGAGGTAAGCCACCTGCCGCCAAACCGGCGGGACACGTCTATGGTCTTCCAGAGTTATGCCATTTTCCCCCACCTGTCGGTGGGACAGAACATTGGCTTTGGCCTGGAGCTGAGAGGACTTAAACCGGCAAAGGTGAAAGAAAAGGTGCTGGAGATCATGGAGGTGATGAACCTGACGGACCTGTACCAACGGAGTCCCGACCAACTCTCCGGTGGCCAGCAGCAGCGGGTTGCCCTGGCCCGGGCCATTGTAAATCGGCCCAAGGTGCTTCTCTTTGATGAACCCCTGTCCAATCTGGATGCCAAGCTGCGTGAGCAGATGCGGGTGGAGATACGCCGGATTCAGCAGACTTTTGGTATTACCAGTATCTACGTGACCCACGACCAGGCTGAGGCGATGACCGTCTCGGACCGTATTGTGGTGATGAAACAGGGCCGGATTATGCAGGTGGGAACGCCATTCGAGATTTACTCCCGCCCGGCCAACTACTTTGTGGCCGACTTTATCGGTCGGGTCAATTTTATTCCCTGTACCGTTGATTCGGTGGCGCCTGATGCAGTGGACGTCTCCTATACGGGCGGCTCCCGGTCGGTTTCCAGTTTCCGGGGCTCTTATGCCCCGGGGGATCAGGCGTTGACGGTGGTCCGGCCCGAGTCGCTGCGGGTGGTAAAAAGCGGTCCCGCGACGCCGGCGGGACTGTTGACCGGTACGGTGGATAAGCGGGTCTACCTGGGACCCACTGCGGAGTACGTCATCAACGTTGCCGGCAGTGACAAGACGATCCAGGCGGTGACCAACAACCCGGTGGAGGAAGGTTTTCTGGACATCGGCGACTCGGTGGAAATAGCGTTCTCTGCAGTGTCGGCGCATCTGCTGCCGGATGGGTAACCTGAGCAGGCTGCTTTTTGAGCGGGGTGGGGCTGGACAGCTCGGGCGGGAGCTGGACAGAACGTAAGTTCAATATCCGATAATCATATTTACTGTGGTGTCTGGGGTCGGATGAGGTCGGGTATCTGGTGGAGGCTGGTGACGGTGGTGTCGGCCTGGGTGTTGGTGTGGTTGCGGTAGCTGATGCACGCCATTCCGGCGGCTTTTGCGGCGGTGATGCCGTTGTCGGAGTCTTCGATGACCCAGCACGTTTCGGGGGGTACGTTGAGGCAGCGGGCGGTGGCGAGGTAGATGGCGGGGTCCGGTTTGCTGTGGGGAATGTCTTCACCGCTGAGGACGCACTCTACGATGTCGCGGCAGGCGAGTTTTTCGAGGACGTAGTCTATCTGCCGGTGGGGTGCTGACGAGGCGACGGCGATCTTGAGTCCTCGGCTGTGCAGGGTGCGCATTATCTCGGCGGCGCCGGGTATTTCGGGCACACCCTGCTGGTGCATGACCGCTTCATAACGGCCCTGTTCGAGGCGGGCTGCTTCGGTGGGGGTCATGTCCAGGCGGTTCCACTCTGTGGGATGGCGCTGGGCTATCCAGGTGAACATGTTGATGGTGCTTGAACCGACGTACGTCTCGTGCTCGGCTTCGTCTACGGGGAGTCCGTGGTCTCTGAAAAATTCCTGTTCCACTTTCATGTGCAGGGGTTCGCTGTCGACGAGAACTCCGTCCATATCAAAGATGACTGCGCTCATGGGTTATGAGCTTGGGCGGAAATGGCGGGGGGTGTCAATGCGGGCGGCCCCGGGCGGGTGGACGGACCGCCCCGGGTGTGGCCGGGGCGGCTGGGTGGTGTCGTAATGCGGCGCCTGCCTACCTTCTGCTGAGAATAAACTCTACCCGCCGGCTCTTCCAGCGGTTTTCCAGGTCGCTGTGGGGCACAACCGGGCGGGAGCCTCCGAATCCTCGGGTGGTCATGCGGCTGCGTTCTATGCCCCGTTCTACCAGGGCGTCTCGGATGGCCTCTGCCCGGGCGACGGAGAGGGGCATGAGGACTTCTTCGTGTTCTTTGCGAGCGCGATTGGGCTCATTCCAGTACACCGATACGGCGTGGCCTTCCAGGGCAATTGAGTACTGGGTATACCGTTTAAGGGTCTCTGCCAGCCGATCCAGGGTTTCCAGGTTCTCTCCCGCTTTATCGGCGGGGATGTTGTACCGGTAGTCTGCGGTAAACGGTGCAAACACGATGTTGGACAGGACGATTCTCAGGCGATCTCCTTCCTGGATAACGAGGATTCCGCTGGTTGCCTCACCGGAGGCGTACCCGGTGTTCCAGACGGCGTCGCGGACTCTGGCGGAGATGGTGTAGGTGGTTGCCGACTGGACCAGTTCGCCTGTATCGGACCTGCCGTCCCACCTGATGGTGGGCGGCGGGGTGCGGGA
>JBAYPC010000422.1:0-2623 GCA_041677905.1 Alkalispirochaeta sp.
CTTTCTTTCCGGTCTCCCGTGCCACCCACTGGCCCGTTGGCCCCTGCCCGTTGACCCCGCCCAGGCTATCCCCAGGCGGCGCGAGGGGAAACATACCTGATCATACCCTCTCGCGTCAACTGGGTTTGAACGATTTCTTATTTTTTTTCAGTTTTGGCTCTGGTCTCCGCCTCAGTCCGGTCAATACTGGCAAGCATGGCCAGGCGATCGTCAATTGTCTGAATGCGGAGGATCGTGTCTTTGATCTCCGGAGAGTCGGCGCGGACGGTTTTCATCTCTTTCAGAAGAAACCGGTTGGTAACTTCTTCACCGATCCGTTTGACAAGTTGTTTTCGTTCGGAAAGCAGGTCCTGTCGTTCTACATGTCGTACCCCGGCTTCACCGATTTCCTGGGCGTGCTGTTTTGCCCAGGAGAGCCATTCACGGGAACGTTTGGAAAAATTTTGTTGAAGGTCATCCCATACATTCATGGGTTAACAGTATTACATCCTGGTCACGGGGGCAAATTTTGTGTTGACCGGTCCGTGCGATGTCCCTACTATGATCTTTAGCTGAAACATGGAGGCATTCGTATGAATCTGGTTTTTCTTGGTCCTCCGGGTGCGGGAAAGGGAACGATAGCGACCCTGGTTGCCGAGGCAACCGGGATACCCCACATTTCAACGGGCGTTATTTTTCGACATAACATAGAGAACCAAACAGATTTGGGAAACAAAATCAAAACTCTCATGGATTCGGGTCGTCTGGTTCCTGATGAACTGACGATCGAACTGGTTCGGGACCGTCTTGACCAGGGTGACGCTCAAGGCGGCTTTATCCTTGACGGTTTTCCCCGGACGATTCCACAGGCCGATGCGCTGGCGGAGATGTGCGAGGTAACTCGGGTGATCAACTTTACCCTTCCAGATGAAACGGTGATAAGTCGCCTTTCCGGCAGGCGGGTTCATCCGGGAAGCGGACGAACCTACCATATCCTCTTCGACCCTCCCCTGGTGGACGGGAAAGACGACGAAACGGGAGAGGACCTTGTCCTGCGTGACGACGATCGGGAAGAGGCGGTGCAGAACCGCCTTAAAGTGTACCACAAACAGACGGAGCCGCTGATCGGATACTACCGGTCCCGGGGGCTCTTGCTGGATTTGGATGCCGCCCCCCCTGCGGACGAAGTTTTCACGGCTCTGCGCCGGGAGCTGTCTCTGTAAAGATCGGGAGGTCGTCGGTGTCCTCTTTGGCGACGTCAAACTCATCAAAGAGTTTTCTGACGATATCCTTGTCTTCCGGTCTGAGTACTTTCAGCAGGCTCTTCAGTTCAGTTTCATCCTTGAATCCTTTGCTTAAGGCGCTTCGCACCCGTTCCAGCCCAGTCTCAAAGTCAGCGGTCCGCACCATGAGCAGCCGTCCCTCCAGAAAGAGCAGCGCCGGGTCTTCCTGCACCGTCGGTTCTATCTGGTTCAGTACGTCCAGTGCGGCGAGGGCGTAGTCCCACTGGGCGTACCGGCGGGCGAGCTTGCCCAGTGATTCGGGTCTATCCGCGACGAGGGTGCGGTACCTGTCCAGCCAGGCGGCCGCGGCGTCGGGGTCGTCGTCGGCGTAGGACGCTTCGGCGAGAAGCCAGAGGTACTCCGGGTCGTCCCCGGCGCTGTCTATTCCCTGAAGGAGCAGTTCCCGCGCCGCGCCGGGGCGATCTTCGTCCAGCTCCAGGAGGGCCAGGTTGTAGCGGAGGCGGGTCCGCCCGGGGTACTCCTCTATCAGGGTCTGGTACATCCGGCGGGCGGACCCGGTGCTACCGGCCCGGTAGTGGATGTACGCCTCTGTTTCAAGGTAGAGGCTGTTTCCGGGATCGGACTGGACGAGTCGCTGGATCACCTCCAGGGCCTGGTCGTAGTCCCCGCGCTGGGTGTGCAGCCGCGCCAGGTTGTAGCCTGTGGCGGGCAGCTCGGTGTCCAGGTCGGCGGCCCGGGAGTAGTACTGGAATGAGCGTTCGTAGTCGCCCAGTTCAAAGAAGGCGTTTCCGAGGTTGTAGTACTCCCGGGCGAGTTCGGAATAACTCACTCGGGAGACGCACGATGTGGCCAGAAGAGGCGGGAGCAGCACGAGAAGAAGGGAAAAACGGCGGGCATTAACGAAGTTCAATCTATATTCTGCTGCTGCGTTTTCTGCGGCGTCCGGCAACGTGGCCAAGGACGGTCTGTTCGATTTCCCGAACCTGGGAGCGGTACAGGTTGGAAACGGATGATCCGTAATCGGCGATGAGCTGGATGATGTTGCGGGGGGCTTCTTCGGTATCGGTGCCGTTGAGGCGGTCGCCGGCGTCTCCGAGGCCGGGGAGGATGTAGGCGACGTCGTTGAGGACGGGGTCCATCCAGAGGGTGTAAACGGTGGCGTTTTTTATGGCCCGGACGATGCGCAGGGAGCCTTTGAGGGCGGAGATGACGTTGAAAAAGCACACGGATCGGGGGTGGATGCCCTGGCTGTGGAGGTACTGGATGATGGTGACAAGGCTGCCGCCGGTGGCGTTCATGGGGTCGGCGAATATCAGGTCTTTGCCGTCTAGGGAGTCGAGTTCAAAGTAGGAGCGGTCCAGGTCGAGGATGTACTCCATGTTGGATTCCATCTTGGTGTC
>JBAYPC010000423.1:0-2618 GCA_041677905.1 Alkalispirochaeta sp.
CGTCAAGTACGACAAACTCATCGACGTACACTGCGATGAAACAGACGATGTGATGAGCCGATTCCTGGAACTCCTGAACGCCCTGGCCATGACCGAAGACATCGGAACCCGCACCGCCGCCAGCCACACCTGCTCATTCGGTTCAGCCGACAACTCCTACGCCTACCGCATGATGGGCCTCTTCCAGAAATCAGGCCTCAACTTCATCTCCCTGCCCACCGAAAACGCCTACCTCCAGGGCCGACAGGACACCTATCCAAAACGCCGCGGCTTGACCCGGGTAAAAGAATTCTGGGAAAGCGGCATCAACGTCTGCTTCGGCCAGGACTCCATCAACGACCCCTGGTATCCCGTCGGAAATGGCAACCTCATGAACATCCTGGACAACGGAATCCACCTCGCCCAGACCATGTCCCAGACCCAGCTTGAAACATGCCTCGATCTCATCACCTTCAACGGCGCCAAAACGATGAACATCGACGATCAGTACGGACTGGAAAAGGGCAAGCCCGCCAACTTTATCGTCCTGGACGCCCCAACCCCCTTTGAGGCAGTCCGCCAACGGGCAGACGTCCTGGCATCAATCCGCCACGGCAAATACCTCTTCAAAAAGCCGGACCCCAGCTACGACATAGAACTGGACCTTTTCAAAAAGACCAGGTAGCCATCCAAGTAATGGTATCCGGAATGTAGATTGAACCCGAGGGTTCCGCTTAGCCCGATCCCTGACACCTGCCCCGCCCCACCGGTGGGGCGGGTGTTAGGGGGGCGCAGCAGCGAATCGCCTCAACCGCTTCCAGACAGGAACGTTGCAATCAGCGCCATGAGGTAGCACGCAAGGGCAATACCGGCGACCACTCCAAACCCGGCGGTGACCGCAACCAGCACGGCCAGCGGCGCCGCGACGACCGAGGCCACGCCGTTGACGGCCCAGGCAAGTGGCACCAGCCGTCCTTGTGCGGCGGAGAGCCGTGCAAGGCCCGCCGGCATGTGAATCCCCAACAGGAGGGCCGTGGGCGCCAGAACGACGAGGGAGAGCACTACCCGGATTCCCATGCTTGCCGACACCGCCTCGGCAAGTACGGTATTCAGGATAATCTGCGTTCCCCCTGCCACCAGGACAAGTAGGGAGGCTCCGTACCGGATACGGAGCACCGGGGCCACGTCAATCTGCTCCTGGACGGCACTCCCGATCCCGGAGAAGATCAGCATTCCCGCCAGGACTACCGCAGTGGCGTACGCCGGGGCGCCGAGAAAGCGGGTCAGTTGCTGGATAAACAGCATTTCCAGGAGCATAAACCCCGTGCCGATCGCCCCGAAGTGAACCACCACCCATAGACGTCCGGGGGCGGGATCAACGCGACCCTCCGGAGCTGCCGGAGCCGCCGCAACCGGCCGGCTGCCGTTCCGCAGCCAGACAAGCGGCAGGAGGATCAGTACCAGACCCGCCACCGTAACCTGGGCCAGCGTCAGTACCACCACCACGATACCCAGCTCCACCCGGTGGAACCACTGGTCCCCGTAGGTGTCAAACAACCACCGCAACGACTCCGGCTTGAAGAAGTTGTGAAAGTACGGCCGGTTATCCGTTGGCGGCCGCACGTCATAGACCCACTGGTCATAAAATCTCTCCGCACGGTCCGACAAAACCGCCCGCGCCGCATGGTACAGATGGGAACCCGGTGCATCGACGGGCCCCGCGATCGCTGCACGGCTGGTAAGCCGCTCCGGCGTGATTCCCGGTGCATAGTCTACATCCATGGACAGGTCTGCCGCCGTCCGGTAGAGCTCGGCAGTCACTACTTCATCGATTGCACGGCGGGCGAGAACCGTTGTCACCGCCAGGTAGTTGTGACCCTGTGCCAGGTGGTCCTCAGGGTTCAGGTCGAACTGCGATCGCAGCGTCTCAGCAAACAGTGTAAAAAGGCGAATGTTGTCCCGAGGCGGTGACTGAAGCCCCCTCGTCACCGAGAGGACCCCGCCTTCTCGCAGGGCATCAACTGCGGCGCCCACTGCCTGCATCGTCAGCAGGTAATCCTCCCCGAGGGAAGCCAACCCGCCGCTGGACGCGGGCATCCCCTCGGCCTCTGCTATTTGAATCAGATCGAATCGCTCTTCAGTCCGTTCCAGATACGTTCGGGGATCCAGAGTCACCAGTTCCACTTCGGGTCGGTCAAATGGTGGCCCCTGCCGGTTCTCATGCAACGCGGACACAGGCCGATACGGCTGCACCAATACCACCCGCGTCGCCCCCTCCCGGAGCGCCAGCCATACGTTCATAGCCGAATAATCCCCCAAAAGCAGGATCCGCCCCGGCCTGAAGACCCGGTAGGGCCATACCTGGGGGATATGGCCGAGAACCGGCGCTTCCGATGGTTCCGTGATCTCAAGGACGGAACCCGCGTGGTTTCCATCCAGGAATAAGGCGTTCTGATCCGGCGGGGGCGGGGCGAGGGGTGCTGCAAAGAGGGTGTGGTGCATGCTCGGCGCATCCACCAGATCAAGCCGAATCGTGGAATCGAACCGCTGGTCCACCTGTTCCGCGTTGCCCTGGTCGCGCAGGCGATTGGCGTGAGCCAGCGCCTTATACTGATCTACCTTCCCGGCCTCTGGAAGGA
>JBAYPC010000424.1:0-2596 GCA_041677905.1 Alkalispirochaeta sp.
CCCGTTCCGTATACCCCGGCACCTCGATAATTTCCAGCCGGTCCCGCAGGGCGGCCGGAACTCCATGGAGGGTGTTGGCAGTTGTCAGAAATACTACGCGGGAGAGATCAAAGGGAAGTTCGATGTAATGGTCGGAAAAAGAGTTGTTCTGCTCCGGGTCCAGGACCTCAAGGAGCGCGCTGGAGGGGTCGCCCCGAAAATCAGAGCCCAATTTGTCAATCTCATCCAGAAGGATGACGGGATCATGCGACCCGGCCCGTTTCATCGCCTGGATAATACGCCCGGGCATGGCCCCTACGTAGGTGCGTCGGTGTCCGCGAATTTCCGCTTCGTCACGCACTCCGCCTAAAGAAAGGCGAACGAACGGCCGCTCCAACGCCCGGGCCATGGACTGGCCCAACGAGGTTTTTCCCGTCCCCGGGGGACCCACAAAGCAGAGGATAGGAGCTTTTAGTTCGGGGTTGAGACCCTGAACCGCCATGTACTCCAGGACGCGTTCCTTCGGCTTTTCCATATCGTAATGGTCTTCATCCAGAATTTCCTGGGCTTTCTTGATGTCCGGCTGCCGCGGAGGACCCGGCAGCCAGGGTAGTTCAAGAAGCCAGTCGATATAGGAGCGGATTATTCCAGCTTCCGGAGCTATGGGGGGAAGTTTTTTGAGTCTCCGCGCCTCCTTGGCGGCCTGTTCCGTCACCTCTTTGGGAAGATCGGTCTCATTGATTTTTCTCAGAAGCTCTGCATGTGTGTCTTCTTCATCTTCCTCTTTTCCCAATTCGCGGTTGATTTCACGGATTTGCTCATTGAGAAAGTGGTCTTTCTGCTGTCGTTCCATTTTGCTCCGGACGCGCTCCTTGATGGACCGTTTCAACGTGAGCAGTTCTACTTCGCCTCCGATACCGTCGATAAGGTGCTGAAGCCGACGCACCGTAGCGGGTTCTCTGAAGACGACAATTTGTGTTTCCAGGTCAAGCTGAACGGCAGCGGCGACGAGATTTACCAGCTGCTCAGGACTTTCGGCTCCTTTTATTTTGGAACGTACATCGGCCTTAATCGTCGGATTGAGGCGGGCGTATTCTTCAAACGCGTCTTTCAGAACACGGGAGAGCTTGGCAGTCTCGTCTTTGGGATCGCTCTTGTCGGTGCGAATCTGTCGGTAGGAACCGTAGAGTACCCCATCCCGTTCAGAAAATCCGGTAACCTCGGCCCGTTCCCGGGGATCAACCATGACCCGCAGCGAACCGTCGGGCATGCGTATGTTGTGCAGAATCCACACCAGGGAACCCACCCGTTCCAGAGTCTTTTCGTCGGCACTACCGGCGCTGTCCTGAGGAACAGCCAAAAAACTCCGCCCCCCTTCATCGGAGGCGGCGTCGATTGCCTTTTTGGCCGGCTCATTGGAGATGAAAAGGGTAGTCGGCTGTCCGGGAAAGAGGATGGCGTGAGGGGTCGGCAGCACGGGAAGCTCGCCGACTTTTTCTTTTCGGGCAAAGAGCTTCATGCAGACTTCTGAATCAACTCAAAAGCGGGCTTTTGACCGTTTTCGACGTCCTCACGGGTAATTGTAACGCGTTTTGATCCCTCAATAGAGGGGAGTTCAAACATCAGATCCGTCATAATTTTTTCTACAATAGCGCGCAATCCGCGAGCACCGATCCGCCTGCTGAGGGCCTGGCCGGCGATCGCTTCGAGAGCGCCGTCTTCCACGACCAGCTCGACGCTGTCCAGCTTGAGAGACGCCTGGTACTGTTTGATAACGCTGTTTCGAGGTTCAGTGAGGATTTGCACCAATGCGTCTTCATCCAGATCCTCCAGCGTTACGCTGATGGGCAGCCTGCCGACAAACTCAGGAATCAGGCCAAACTTGATCAAGTCGTCCGGGTGGAGCTGGTCGTACAGCGCCACCAGATCGCGGTTCCGCGCCAACTTGACATCAGCACCAAACCCCATTGGGTGTTTTGACACACGGCTGTCAATAACGCGATCCAGCCCGACAAACGCACCGCCTACAATAAAGAGGATGTTCGACGTATCGATTTTGATCATCTCCTGGCTAGGGTGCTTCCGGCCGCCTTGAGGGGGCACAGAAGCGATAGTTCCTTCTATGATCTTCAAAAGCGCCTGCTGGACACCTTCGCCGCTGACATCGCGGGTGATCGATGCGTTTTCGGTCTTGCGGGCGATCTTGTCGATTTCATCGATGTAGATAATGCCGCGCTCGGTTGCAGCGATGTTGCCGCCGGCGTTCTGGTAGAGTTTCAGCAGGATGTTCTCTACATCTTCACCGACGTATCCCGCTTCGGTGAGGGTTGTAGCGTCGGCGATGGCAAAGGGCACTTTCATCTTATGTGCCAGGGTTCGTGCAAGCAGCGTCTTACCGGTGCCGGTGGGGCCGATCAGCAAAACGTTAGATTTGTCGAGCTCAATCTCGTTTTCCAGATCCGCCGTCCGGCTGATTCGCTTGTAGTGGTTGTAGACGGCGACGGAGAGAACTTTTTTGGCGGAGTGTTGTCCGATCACATATGTATCAAGGTAGTCCTTTATCTCTCGAGGACTTGGTACGTTTTCAAGAATAGCGGACGTGAGGATATCGTCTTCC
>JBAYPC010000425.1:0-2583 GCA_041677905.1 Alkalispirochaeta sp.
AAGCCCAAACCGACCGTTCCCCTCGGACAACTCCCGAAGGAATCGGTCCAGAGCCGCCTGCACCGCCCCAAAGTTGGCGCCGCACCCGGTCGTGTTTTGGCTCCCTGCTCCGGCGCCACCCTCAGTCGGGTTGTAGCCCCCCTCCCCGGCCCCGCTCCCACCGAGAACCATCCGCAACGCTTCTATTTCCCGTTCATCCATCATCATCGTTCCCAGGATTATACCGCGCCGATGTGCCGGCTGAAAACTCGCCGGACAACGCCCGCCTACCTCCCGCTGAAAGCCCACCCATCGCCCCCTGAAAGCGGCCCGCCCGCAAGCCCACCATAAAAATTGACCTTCCCGGATAATTCGCCGTAGGATGCGAAAGTGCACATCGTCGTTCCGATCAAACAGATTCCCGATACCCAGGACGTCCAGATGGACCCGGAGACGGGGACTATGGTCCGCTCGGGTGTAACCGCCGTGGTGAACCCCCTGGACCTCTACGCCGTTACAGCCGCTCTCGATCTGCGCCGCACCCTGGGCGGCACCATTACCGCCGTTACTATGGGACCTCCCCAGGCGGAAGAAGCGCTGCGTGAGGTGATAGCCCTCGGGTGTGACGCAGGCGTTCTCGTCTCGGACCGGCGCTTCGGCGGTTCCGACACCTGGGCAACCTCCCGGACCCTCGCCGCGGCGATCCGAAAACTCGGGGAGTTTGACCTGATAATCACGGGGGAACGGGCTACCGACGGCGACACCGGACAGGTTGGTCCCGGAATTGCCGCCTGGCTGGATATTCCCGTCGCCACCTACGTCGCCCGCATCCACCACCCCGTCTCGACGACACCCCCCGCCGACCGACGACTGACAGCCGAATCCCCGGCTGTCAAAAGCCTGACAGTCGAACGCCTGACCGAAGACGGCTACCAGCTGGTGGAACTCTCTACGCCTGCCCTGCTCACAGTTGTCAAAGAGGTCGCCTCTCCGGGCCTGCCCACTCTATCGGGAAAACGAATAGCTCGATCTGCCGATATACCCGTATTTGACGCGGCCCGCCTCGAACTGGACCACACCACTATCGGCCTGGCCGGGTCTCCTACCCGGGTCGCCCGGATTACCACACCCCGGGTCAGCCGGCAGGGCGCCGTGGCTACAGCTCTGGACGACACCGATGTCCCAAAAGCGGTAGACGCCCTGGTGGCGTTCCTACGGGAAAAGGAACTGATTTGAGGAAGCACCGATGAGCTTTGTCTGGACAATTGCAGAACAGCATAACGGTGAACTCAAAGGCGTCTCCTTTGAACTTCTCACCCGGGGCCGCGCCCTGGCAGACACCCTGCAGACCGGACTGGCCGCAGTGGTCATCGGCGATGGGGTGAGGCCGGAGGCGCTGCACCAACTCATAGCCCGGGGTGCAGACGACGTCTATTCCGTTCAACACCCCGCTCTGGCGGACTTCATCTGTGAGAACTACGCCTCCGCGCTGGCCGAAATCATAACACTGCACAGACCCTCGATTATCCTCGCTGCCGCCACAACAACCGGCCGCACCCTTATGCCCTATCTGGCGATAAAAGTCGGCGCCGGTCTTACCGCAGACTGCACCGAGCTGACCATTGAACCGGGAACAGACAACCTGCTCCAGACGCGCCCGGCCATCGGCGGCAACATCATGGCGACCATAAAGACCCCCCGCCACCGCCCCCAGATGGCCACCGTCCGCCCCCGGTCGGCGAGACCCCTGCCGCCGGACCCGGGCCGTACCGGCAGGGTTATCGACGTTCCCTTTAACCCGGACCACCTGGACGCCCGCATTACAACACGGGGTTACCGCCGGGACGAGACCGATTTCGTCAACCTTGAAGACGCCGAAATCGTTGTTGCCGGTGGGCGAGGTCTGAAGAAAGGGGAGAACTTCCAGCTTCTCCGGGACCTGTCTAACGACCTGGCTAACGACCCGGCCAACGATCTGGCCGGCGGCATGGGCGGCGGACCGCCCACAAGCCACGCCGTCACCCTCGGCGCGAGCAGAGACGCAGTAGACCGCGGCTGGATCGGGTATTCCCACCAGATCGGACTGAGCGGGAAGACCGTTTCTCCTCGCCTCTACATCGCCGCCGGTATTTCCGGTTCGGTTCAGCATCTGGCCGGTATCAAAACCGCCGAGACTATCGTGTCTATCAACATCGACCCGGACGCCCCGATTCACAGCGTTGCCGATTTTGCCGTTGTGGGCGATCTCTTTACCGTCATTCCCGAACTGCGCCGCCGTCTGGCCCTGCTCAAAGACCCCGCCCCCCGGTCCCACGGGCAAGACTCGACCCACGGGCAAGACTCGACCCACGGGCAAGACTCGACCCACCGCCAAAGCCCGACGTCACCGTCATCATCAACAGAAGGACAGCACATATGACCTGGTTTATTTCCCAAAGCGCAATAATGCAGGCCCTCCTGGCCGGAATGTTCACCTGGGGTGTCACCGCTCTGGGCGCCGCCTTCGTCTTTCCCTTCAAAAAAGTTAACAGGAAGGTCCTTGACACCATGATGGGCTTCGCCGCCGGGGTCATGATCGCCGCCAGCTTCTGGTCCCTCCTGGCA
>JBAYPC010000426.1:0-2562 GCA_041677905.1 Alkalispirochaeta sp.
GGTTGCGTCGGTCTCCCGGGTGATGTCCAGGGCGCGGCGAATTGCGCCTTTCTGGACTTCGGTATCCCACATATAACCGGTGAAATAGAGGTAGTCCGCCTGCCGCAGGGTTGCTTCGTCCAGGTCGGCGGCGCCGAACTCCCGGCACAGGCCCAGGTGGGTGTTCATCGTCCGTTCGCCGTCGGGAGTCACCAGGATGATGCTGGAGCCGGTGACGCCGTTGCCGTCGGCGCCGTGGCCCACGATGAGTCGGGAGGTGATGCCGTAGTCTGCAACCTGTTGGATGTAGGTGCGACCGAACTCGTCGTCGCCTATTTTGCCGCTGATCACACCGGGTACTCCCAGTCCGGCCAGGGCGAGGAGGGTGTTGGGTGCCGAACCGCCGGGGCGGTAGGTCCGGCGAGCGGTCGAGAAGTGGGCGAGTATCTCTTCCTGTCGCGTCCGGTCTACAAGGTGCATGATACCCTTGTCCAGATTCAGGGCGGTCAGATCGTCATCGGTTGCCTCTATGACCACATCGATGAGGACGTTCCCAATGCCGAAGACGGTGCGTGTGGTGCTCATATGGACTCCTGTGTACTCCTGGGCGTATCTATGTATCTATGGTGCGGTTGAGTCGGGCATAAAAAACCCGGTACCGTTCGCTATAGTACCGGGTGGCGTTACGAATAACAACGCACTGCTTTGGGTCAGCGCGTCTCTTCGTCTTCTTCGGAAGCGTCTTCCTCGTCGGACTCTTCCTCTTCTTCTATAAAGCGACCGTCCTGGGGACCGCCGGGATTCAGATACTCCAGATAGGAGCTGTCACCTGCGGTGTCGTCCGTTCCATAGGTGGACCGGTCAGCACGTTCGCGTCGTTTCTGTTCTTTCTTCTTCTTCTTGTTCAGTTCTCGACGGCGTTTATCTCCGCTATAGTTATTTCTCGCCATTCCGCTCAGTATGCCCCGAAATCACCGTGACTGTCGCCACGCTGACCTCCGCGCCCACCACCGTAGCCGCCGCGGCCTCCGCCGCCGCTTCGTCCGCCTTCTGACCGGGGTTGCGCTTCATTTACCCGAAGAGGACGTCCGTCCAGATCGGCGCCGTTCATCCGCTCAATAGCGGTTTCGGCGGCTTGGTCGTCTTCCATTTCCACAAATCCGAAGCCGCGGCTCCGACCTGTATCGCGGTCCATTACAATCCGCGAATCCGTTACGTTTCCGAACTCGGAAAAAGCGGTGCGAAGTCCCTCTTCATCCGTCCGAAAGTTGAGATTGCCCACGTAGAGCGTTTTAGCCATTGATCCTTCCTCCTTGGATCGCCGGGGCTGGATAGCGGGTATTACCGGAACATACACACACGACGGAACAGCGTCTGAGGCACGCCGGGGTCGCCATCAACCCCTCTTTCTTATTTCGGTCCGTCGTGAAACATCTATTTTTGTAGCGTTCATGCGTCCCGGAAGCAGTATGCGGTATTTTCTACCCTCTGACAAGCAAAATGTGATAATGTACGCAGTATGATGGATAAGAATCGTCGTCATGAACCACGCTTTTCGATATCGCAACTCATCGAAATGAGTTTTGGCAGGGAACGGTGGGTCCGCGCGCAGTTAATCGACATAAGTAGAAATGGGTTTCGCGCACGTCTTTCCGATGAACTGGATACCGGATCGTCCATGTATGTTCTTTTCAGTGTTGATGAAAAACCGGTACAGGTCGAGGCTGTCGCCGTCCACGTCTCTCACGTCGACGACGAAATCTACGAGGCAGGTTTCCAGTTTTCCATTGTCGACTCAAAGGCAAAAGCTGCCATAGAGGCCTACATCGAATCGATTGCCGCTGAAAGCTGAGCGGGCGGGTCCCGTCAGTTGGTCCGGTCAGTTGGTCCGGTCCAGGGGTCCTATTTCGGTCCAGTCTCCCCTAGTCCGGTCCCATCGCCAGAGTGACCGTTGGGCACTGCCCGGCGCCACGGTAACGGCCAGAACCGTCGCCGACGGGCGGTCCCGGAGGTAGAGAAAATCTTCATCCCGGTCGTACTCTTCCAGACGCGGCGGCAACCCTGCGTCCTGGGTGAACCAGACCGCTCCCCCGTCATTCCAGATCATCCCCGAACCAACCCGGAAGACGGCACCGTTCAGGTCATCGGCCCTGCCGGAAGCGGCAGGTGCCCGGCCGGGTGTACCTGGTGATGAACCGGCCGTTTCCAGTGAGGGTCGCCGGGATGCGAGGGCGATGAGCCGCTCCCGCAGTAGCGAGGCAGGGGTAATACCTGAGAGGCGTTCAAGCTCGGTGCCGTCTGAATCGACCAGAATGAGAGTCGGCAATTTTTCTACCGCCCAGGGGACGGCGTTACCGCTGATGTCGGACAGACGCAGGGGCACCCAACCGGAGCGAACCAACGCCGCCAGTCCGGGATCACGCAGGGAGTTTTCATCGAACCAGCGGCAGGGATCGCACCAGAGTCCGCCGGTAATCAAGAGCAGTACCGGCCGGTTTTCTTCTTCGGCCCGGATAAACGCGGCATCGGCGCTGCTCATCCAGGGGATGTCCGTCGACTGGGCCGGCAGGTGAAGGGTCGACA
>JBAYPC010000427.1:0-2559 GCA_041677905.1 Alkalispirochaeta sp.
GAGCCGGCCCTGCGGCGAAAGATCGACAAAGCGTTGTCGCAGGCGGGTAGCTGACATGGGTGCTTTTGACCGATTTGCCAAAAAAATACCGAAAGGTCAGATGATCTTCTGCGAATACGAACCGGGAAACAGTTTTTATCTGATTCAGGACGGGCGCGTCCAGATCACCAAGGTCATGGGCGATATCGAAAAGGCCATCGACATTCTGCGGCCGGGCGAACTCTTCGGTGAAATGGCGATACTGGAAGAAGCACCCCGAAGTGCCAGTGCTATCGCCCTGGACGAAGTCACCGTGCTGGAATTCAACCGCGCCAATTTTGAAATACTCATGCAGGGAAATCCCCAGATTGCCCTCACGTTGCTTAAGACCTTTGTAAAGCGGATTTACGACCAGCGGCGCCGTTTTATGATTCTGCGGCTTAATGATATTCAGGCCCGTGTGGCCGATGTATTTCTGATGCTCCACGAAGGTATGGCTCCCAAGCACTCTGAACAGGACCGGTGGGAGTTTCCGGTGACCACCAATGATGTGGCCCACTGGGCCGGTATTGCACCTGACAAGGCGCGAACGGTAATTAACCAGTTTGTCAGTCAGCGACGCATAGAACTGTATCCCAATAAAATTGTTGTTCAGAACATTCACGATCTGCAGCGCCTTGTAAGCAGTCGTCGGCGGGATGAAGAGTAGGTGTTTCCGGCGCTACCGGCCTCATTGGAACATCTGTTGCTGGGCCTGTATCGGTTTTCTCAGCGGCAAAAAAGCGGCATAAAAAGAAGGTCAATTCGTACCAAGGATGGCCGCGTCTGGCCGGTGTACCACAGCCGTCCAGTGCCGGAGACGATGAACGATGGTGTACCGGTGGTATTTCTTCACGGGTTCGGAAACGACGGGACCACCTGGTTTCCCTTTTTCCCTCTGATCGGTGTCAGGCGGGAACTTGCCGGTCCGGACTTGCCCGGCTTCGGACGCCACTTACTTTCAGATAAAGATGCCCCCACTCCTGACTGGTACAGCGCGGTTGTCTCGGAGTTTCTTCAGGAGGTGACCATCCGATGGGGGCAACCGCCTATTGTGGTCGGTAAATCCATGGGCGGAATGGTGGCCGGTATGGTAGCCGGTGCCGTCCCGAACCTGGTTCGGTCACTGGTTCTGATCGCACCGGCGGGTATAGAAACTCCCGTGGTCTCTCCATTCTGGAACGCCTGGCGGGAAGGGATGAACATTCTCTTGCCTGCGACGGATGAGGAGTGGGACCGGATGACGGGGATTCTCTACAGCAAGCGGTCTGCCATACCGGGGTTTGTGCGCAGGGAAGCTCTGCGTTCTATCAATACGCGACGGGACGACTATGAACGGATATTTGAAGGGCTTCTTGCCGACGGATTCAACCCCCTGGGGGACAAACTGAATCGTATTACCTGCCCGGTGACGGTCATATGGGGCGGTGATGATCGGGTAATGGACCCATCCGGCGTTGAAGTGGTCAGGCACGCTCTGCCGCGAGCGGATATCCATGTACTGCCGGGGTGCGGCCACTCTCCTACCAGGGAACGCCCCAGGGAAGTCGGGGATATCCTTCTAAATGTCATAAGCCGGTGGGGATAGGTACAGGGGATAGGGCAGTTCATGAAGGGGAGTAACATATGAAACGACTGGTTGGAGCAGTGATTATAGGTGGTGTTATCGGACTGGCAGCGGGGTATTTCTTTTTTGGTGAGATTGCAGGAGTCCGTATCAACCTGTCCGACCTCCTTCCGGTGACCGACGGTGGTATTGCCGGGAAGATTGGGAGGGCCGCCCAGAGCCTTACCGGTATAGAGCGTATTCGGCGGAACATACTGTTGACCGGTGCCGGTGGCGCGGTGATCGCCGCACTGGGTGCCCTCTACTCACGTCGCAGTTAGTTGGAGGTGGTATGAACCGGATCACAGATAAAAAGCAACTGTCCGACGACGTGTTCCAGATGACTTTTGAAGCACCGTATATCGCCGAAGCACGTAGGCCGGGGCAGTTCATCATCATTCAACTGGACGACAACTTTGGTGAGCGGATACCCCTGACCATTGCCGACGCCGATCTGGAAGAAGGGACGATATCGATAATCTTTCAGGCCGTGGGCAAGACAACGCTAAATCTGGCGGCCAAGGAAAAAGGGGAGTCCCTGGCCAACGTTCTGGGCCCCCTGGGTACGCCGACGGAGATAGAGAGCTTCGGCACGGTGGTGTGCGTCGGCGGTGGTATTGGTGTTGCGCCGCTGCATCCCATTGTCCAGGCGGTAAAAGAAGCGGGCAACCGGGTCATTACTATAATGGGAGCCCGGAACAAAGGACTTCTCATTCTGGAAGATGAAATGCGCCGGTGGAGTGATGAAGTTATCGTCTGCACCGATGACGGCAGTTACGGACGGAAAGACCTGGTGACCGTCCCGTTGAAAGAACTCTGTGAGGCTGGGGTGCCGGACCACGTTTTTGCCATAGGACCGCCGATCATGATGAAATTTGCCGCCGAGACGACGCGACCCTACAAGGTGCCGACGACGGTCAGTCTGAACACCATTA
>JBAYPC010000428.1:0-2536 GCA_041677905.1 Alkalispirochaeta sp.
AGTTATTGAAGCCAATATTCTGGAACTGCTCGATTAGGAGGAACCTATGGCTACAGAGGTAATTATGCCCAAGGCCGGAATGGCCATGGAACGGGGAACTGTCATCCAGTGGTTCAAGAAACCCGGTGAGTACGTGGAAGCGGGTGAACCGCTATTGGAAATCGAAACAGACAAAGTTGCCATGGAGGTAGAAGCAGAGGTATCCGGCTACCTGCTGAAGACACTCTACCACGAAGGTGACGAAGTGGATGTTATTACTACCATCGGGTATATCGGTGAAAAGGGCGAAACCCCTCCCGACGTCGCCGAAGGCAGTGCAACTGCTGAAGCCCCCACCGAAACGACCGTTGAAACGGGATCAACATTAGACGAGTTCAAAGGCGGGTCGAACGACGGGCCGAACCGGGACGGTTCAGCGATTCGGGCAACCCCGGCGGCCCGGTTTTTGGCGCGTCGGTCCGACATATCCCTGTCCTCGCTTTCGGGTACGGGGAAATGGGGTGAGATACGAAAGAGAGACGTTGAGGCCGCCGAGGCGGGCGCCGGCGAAAAGAGCAGAGGCTCAGCCGACCGTATATCTCCGGTGGCACGGGCACTGGCAGAACAGCACCGCATCAGCACAGCAGGAATCGCCGGAAGCGGTCCCGGCGGCCGCGTGGTTAAACAGGACGTCCTGGGCGCCCTCGCCCAAAAAGACGGAAGTACGGCACCGGCCGCGTCCCGGCGCCCCGATACCCCCCTGCCCCTTACGGGCATGCGCAAGACCATTTCCCGGCGTATGACGGAGAGCCATCAGACCATTCCACCCGTTACCATGAACAAGAAGGTCGATGTCACGGCTCTGTTCAGTCTGCGGAAACAGGTAAACCAGGAACTGGACGAACCCATCTCTTTAACACCGTTCTTTGTCCGGGCAGTCGCACTGTCACTGGCAGAAGCACCGTATATGCGGACAACCCTGGAAGAGTCCCAGCTGGTGGAACGGGGCAATATCGACATTGGTATCGCCGTTGCCCTGGACGACGGTCTGCTCGTTCCCGTACTTCCCTCGGCGGATACCCTCTCGGTAGGCCAAATTCATCGGCGCGCCCAAGACCTGATCGACCGGGCCCGAGACCGAAAACTGACTCCCGACGAACTGACCGGCAGCGTTTTTTCCATTACCAACCTGGGAATGTACGGAATTTCTTACTTTACCCCGATTATCAACCCCCCGGAAACCGCTATTCTCGGGTTAAACGCAGCCGAAGACGAACTCTACCTCGACGAAGGAGAAGTCCGGTCCCGGAAGATGCTTACACTGAGCCTGACCATTGACCACCGTGTCATCGACGGTGCCCAGGGCGCACTTTTCCTGAAGATTCTGGAAGGATACCTTTCTAAACCACTACGCCTCCTGGTATAGGTGGAGGTCATGGAGGATCAGTGAACAAGAACAAAACCAATGGAAAAAGTCTAAATCATAGTTCGACACCAGATAAGTCGCCTTCATTGCAAAGTGTAGATTTGCGCGAGAATCCCATGGGAATCTATGAAAAAGCGTTGCCCCCCTTTCGGGACTGGGAAGAAGCTCTGGAAACTACCCGTCGTTGTGGCTTTGATTTTTTGGAACTTTCCGTAGACGAATCGGATGATCGCCTTCAACGCCTGTACTGGACCGATCAAGAACGTCAGAACCTGAAACGGGCCATCCTCGATACCGGAGTGCCCGTCCGCCATATTTGTCTGAGCGGACACCGTAAATTCCCTTTTGCTTCCAACGACAGTGCCATCAGGGAAAAAGCCTGGGACATTATGCAACGGGGTCTCGATCTTGCGGTAGAACTGGGGGTCCGTATTATTCAGACCCAAGGTCACGACGTCTATTATGAAACCAGCACCGACGTCACCTGGAAACGTTATACTGAAGCGCTCGTACGCGCCGCCGAAATGGCCCGGGCAGCCTCGGTTATGATCGGGTTAGAGAACGCCGACATTCCGCGTGTAGGCTCGGCCGACCAGGCAAACGAAATAATCGACCTCGTGGGAAATCCTTGGTTTCAGATGTACCCGGATATTGGAAACATCTTTGCGCACGGATTCGAAGTTCCCGAACAACTGATCCATGCTTACCGCCACATCGTAGCTGTCCATATAAAGGACGCCCGTCCGGGTGTATTCCGCCGGGTGCCGTTCGGCGATGGTGCTGTTCCATTTGATGACGCATTTCGAACGCTTGGGAATTTGAATTATCGGGGGCCTTTTGTCATAGAGATGTGGAATGAGGGAAGCGAGGATCCCGAGGGAGTTATCCGCAATGCCCGGGAATGGGTGCACAGCCGGATGGAACCATAATCGAAAGCTCTGGTTAAAAGAGAGCCCGGGAAATAATTTCCCGGGCCTTTTCTTGCCCGTTAAGCCGTGCCGGCCTCAATTGCCGGCCTCGGTCACGTACCTCAGTTACCCCGAGCGTCCCGTACGGCACCCATAAACGCCTTCACCCGCTCCGGATCGACTTCGTTCCAGATGTACCCGTCCCTCTTGAGGGCAGTCCCTA
>JBAYPC010000429.1:0-2532 GCA_041677905.1 Alkalispirochaeta sp.
AAGGGACATGCCCAGCTCCACCGTGCCTATCCGGCGCTGCTGTCCGTCCGCCGTCAGGATAATGGGAGCATCTATCGTAACATCGGCGCCGACCTGACGGTATCCAGCGGGCCGGTTCGACCGGGTGAGAACCCACCCCTGTCGTTCCCTGCGAGTATCTGCAACAATTCTTCCGGCACCGTCAATAACCCGGGCAAACCGGACGTCCGCATGGGTCAGCATCGAATCGACCTGCCGCTCCAGCCGGTCAAAGTGGCGGGCAACCAGTGAATCCAGGGCCATTTCACTCAGCGTACCGACAAGTACGCCCGCCCGCTCGCGGTTTTCCTCCTCCATGATGGAGCGTTGTCGGGCAATACTGTACCCGCCATGGACAACCATAAGGACTACCATGATGCCAAAAACAATTCCCACTTTAGTCCGGAGTGACATATCCAGCCCTCCACACGTCCACGGCCCGGTCCAGAAGCAGGATATCCCAGGCATCGGAAATCATCGCCGCCTCCGGAGATACCGGTTTTATCCA
Organism: Alkalispirochaeta sp.; assembly: GCA_041677905.1. GTDB lineage: Bacteria > Spirochaetota > Spirochaetia > DSM-27196 > Alkalispirochaetaceae > Alkalispirochaeta. The sequence continues at coordinate 527 of JBAYPC010000429.1, forward strand.
GGCCGGCAGCGTGCCCAGAGAGGACAGATCATACAGCGCCCGGCGCAGCGCCTGATGATCCCGGCTCCTCCAGTCCCGACGGACTACTATGACCCAGGATGGGACGGGGTCGGACAGTGCAAGCACCCGGACGTGCCGCACGTATTCGGCAAAGTCTACCCATCCGAGAAGCTCCTCCGATATCACCCCCGCGTCGTTCAGACCGTAGGCGACACCCTTCAACACACTGGATTCAGTATCGACAAAACGAAACAGAGGACGGGAAAGACCCAGGTCTTCCCAGAACAACGATGCCACCGCCGCAGATGCCGGGTACACCCCAGGGTCAACAACCGCTACCGTCACCGCAGCCGCCTGAGCGACGGTAAACCGCATGGACGAAGCGGGAACAACCAGGGCAAAACGGTGGCGAAAGGCGTCGGACCGATCATCAGGACCACCCTGTCGACGGACCAGCGCGACAGGTTCTACCTCCACGCCCCGATTCAGACCGTGGGCGGCCACCGCATCCAGCAACACCGCGTCGGCCCGACGGGTACGAAGCATATCCATCAGTTCAGCCTGATCCCGGGCCAGCACCAGACGCGCTGCAATTCCCTCCTCCCCCGAAATCATCGCCACCACCGGTTCCCACCGCTCCAACTCATCCGTCCCGGAGCCCAGAGCAGACACACCCAGGACGTACGGTGCGCCCTGAGCTGCTGCGAAACCTGGCACCAGGGCAAGCAAGAGTAGGGTCAGGATAATAGAAGTAGCGCCGAGAGAAGACCGTCCGAAGACCCACCTGGAGACCATATCCGGTAGTATATACGAAAATTCAGGGGCATACCGTCACAAAAATGTACTGAGCAGTCCAACAATGCCCCAAATTACCCTGGATTTTTAGTACATTTACTGAGGAGGTGTTACATGTTTCGTCTTATCATTGGAATTGTCATTGGTATCATCATCTTCATCTTTGCCATCCAGAACGTTGAAAGTGTCGACTATACCTTCCTGGCCTGGACCCTCATCGCGCCCCGGGCGGTTGTGGTAATCGGAACCTTCATCGTTGGACTCTTCTCCGGTTGGTTGATCAGCGGGTTTCGAAACATCCGCCGCCGCAAGTAACCATGAACACTTGGTCCCTTCAGGAAGCAACGGCGCGTTTCAGCGAACCAATCGCTGTCTCAAAGAAGGAGTTCAGCAGGTTATCCGCCAGGGGAAACCTGTCGTGGTAGTTATGTCCGTGGACGAATACCGCCGGATAACTACACCAAAAGATGATCACGTAGAACTCGACACATCCCGCCCGTCCGATTACGGGCGTGAAACGTGGCTGTGATTCTTCTGGACCTCTCTGTTGTCTCCAAAGAACTGCACCTGGAACTACAGCGACGACAGATGCCCGGCAGTCAAATCAGCGGCCGCCGTACAGGCGGCGGTCCCAGGATTCAACTGTGCCCGTTTCGATTCTGTGATCGATAACGTCGCGCAGGTTACTCGCAAGGGCGGGTAGTGCCCGAGCAGGCTCAAGAAAATCGCGGGCCAGGGGCGTCCCGTAAAACTGGCGGGCCAACCGCCCAACGGGCCACTCCGGGTAGGGACGGTCCAGGAGTGTAAATGTATCACCGGCGGCTATTGAACCGGGCTGCAACACTCGGTAGTACCACCCCGGAGTGCCTTCATCCTGCATCAACGCCGGGAGTTCCCGGACACCGCTGTTGTAACCCAACTTCCAGCACGGTTGTCGGAAGCCGGTCACCTCGAGGACAACACTACCGTCGCGGTCGGGACTGCTCACCTGATACCTGTCTCCTACACAGACGGTCTCCTCGCTCATGCCGTGGGTGCTGATATTTTCACCAAAACCGCGTCGGGGCGCATTTATGTCGGCGACAAACCGATCAAAGCGGGCGCGATAGGAAGAGTAGTGCTCCGCCGCGTAGTGGAGAATCGCTTTTTCCGGCCCGCCGTGGCGGTGGTACACATGTGCGTCTCCGGCAAGTCCGAGCACCGTCACCTCC
>JBAYPC010000430.1:0-2530 GCA_041677905.1 Alkalispirochaeta sp.
GCAGCGTGGCGGCCCGGTTTCCCAATGCGCTGACTTTTTCTTCGCAAACGGTGCTGTTTCCGCTGTATCCGACGTTGGGCAAGTCTGAGCAGGAACGGGTCGAGAGGGTTCTGGCGACGCTTCCCTGATGTGGGCGTGATTGTCAAAGAGGTTGCGTTCTTTTCAAAGATGCAGAGCGGAGTGGGCTTGTTCGTGAAGTCCTGCGGCTGGAAGCGGCGTAGGAAGATAGTGTAGAGGGATAGTGTAGGAGATGGTGTGGGGGAGCGCTCTTCAGTGTGCTCTTTCGTCGGAGTGCTCTTTCGTCGGAGGCGGCGTGGGTTTAGAATGATAGGGTGTTCATGACAAAGCAACTGCGGTCTGTTCTTATTATTGCCAACACCGGCAAGGCCGGCGCGTATACCATAGCCGACGAAATCTCCGACAGTTTACGCCGCCGGAACGTTGAAGTCACCCGTTTTTTCTATGAAGGCGCCGCCGACGAAGTGCCCTTCAAGGACGGGCATGACCTGGCAATTACCCTTGGAGGAGATGGAACGGTTCTCTTTGCCAGTCGCGTTCTTGCGGGACACGCAGTTCCTATTTTGCCGGTAAATCTGGGTGATTTCGGTTTTATCAGTGAGGTGGCTCGCGACGAGTGGGAAGAGGCGCTTGATGCGTATATCCGCGGTGACATTATGGCCGGCCCGCGTCTGGTGCTGGATGTCTGTGTTTGTCGTGGAGACGAAGATCTCTGTGCCTTTCGTGGCTTGAACGATGCGGTTGTCTCCTGTGACGGCATTTCGAGAATGGTTCGTCTGGATGTCAGCGTGAGCGGTCAGCATATCGGAAAGTACCGGGCGGATGGTGTCATAGTTGCCACACCAACCGGTTCGACCGCGTATTCGGTGGCGGCGGGAGGTCCCATACTGCATCCGGAAATGGATGCGATGATTCTTAACCCCATCTGTCCATTTACCCTTTCCCATCGTCCCCTTGTACTGCCTGCTAATGAGGAAATACTGATCACTGTAGATCAACACCAGCGTGCCGGTGTGGCACTGACCGTGGACGGTCAGAGTTTGACCTCCCTGGAACCGGGAGACTGTGTCAGGGTGAAGGCCAGTGACCGACGTGCCCATATTATCCGATCGAACCGGCGGACGTTTTACGAGGTGTTGCGAAACAAACTGAACTGGTCCGGGGGCCCTGGTGATTGAGCGCCTGAGTGTCCGGAACTTCATCCTTGTCGAACAACTGGACCTCGAGTTTACCAGGGGATTCAACGTCCTTTCCGGAGAGACCGGTGCCGGTAAGAGTATTTTGGTGGGGGCTCTTTCGGTGCTTTTTGGCGGAAAGGGTGGCTCTGATCTGGTGCGTTCCGGGGCTGAGGAGGCATCGGTTGCGGGTGAGTTCTTTTTGGACGGCCATCCGCCTGGACTTGCCTGGTTGGCCGACCACGGTATTACCCTGGAAGAGGGGCGGATTCTTCTCAGGCGAACGTTGAAAACCAGCGGCCGGGGTACGATCTACATCGGTTCCAACCCTGCCACTCTGGCGGAGCTTGAGGAGTTTACGGGGCTTCTCCTTGATCTGCACAGTCAGCATGAACACCAGTCTCTCTTTTCCGAGGCCAACCACCGGCAGATTGTGGACCGTTTTGCCGGAATCGAAAGGGATGTCCTCACTTTTCATGAACGGTTTAACCTCCTTTCTGATCTGCAGGCCCAACTTCGTGACATTGACGTACAGGAGAAGAACAGGAACCGCGAAATAGAGATGCTTGAGTTTGCCTGTGCGGAGATCGACGGGGCTTCCATCAGGATCGGTGAAATGGACGAGCTGGAAAGCGAGCGGGAGCGGATGGCCCATTTTGAGAAACTTGCGGAGCACGTTCAGACGTTAACGGAGCTGTTTGATGGGGAGACCCTCTCCGTTCTTTCCCTGTTGAAGCGGGTGCGGCAGGAATATGCGGCGGCGGCCCGGATTGATGAGTCTCTTGAAGGTGAATTTAAACGAGTGGAAAGTGTCTATTTTGAACTTGAAGATATCGGTCAGAACATGTCCGATTTCCAGGACGCTCTGGTCTTTGATCCTGCCCGGCTGGAAGAGATTGAAGATCGTCTTGCCCTTTTGCGCCGGTTGACTCGGAAGTACGGTGATACCGAAAATGAGGTCCTTACCTACGCCGAAGAGAGTCGGAAGACTCTGGAGCGACTCAAGGCCCTTCGGGAGGGCAGGGAAGATCTGCAGGCGCGGATATCGACGACGGAGCAGTGGATCTCTCAGACGGCGGTGGATTTGCACCGGAAGCGGACTGCCGCAGCGGGGGAACTGCAGAAAGAGATCGAAACTGTTCTTCACGACCTTGCCATGGGGCAGGCCCAGTTTGTCGTGGAAGTGGAGACCCGGACGAATGAGCGGGGCCGTCTGGTATGCGGGCCTTTCGGGGCCGACCGCGTGCGGTTTCTCATCAGTACCAACGCGGGGGTCTCTCCGCAGCCGCTGATCAAAGTGGCGTCCGGTGGGGAACTTTCACGGGTAATGCTCGCCA
>JBAYPC010000431.1:0-2528 GCA_041677905.1 Alkalispirochaeta sp.
TACCTCTCTGCCTTTGCTTGTCGCTCTGGGGACGTTGATTCACTGGTTTCAGCGGCTGGAAAACCGGGCGTCATACGACCCTCTCTTGCGTATATACAACCGTGAGTGGTGTGATCGGGTGCTCCGGGAGCAGAGCTCTCTGGACACACGACCGCCCTGCGCGATCGGACTGGTTGATCTGGACCATTTTAAACAGGTGAACGACACCTATGGTCACGACGCCGGAGATACGGTGTTGCGGGAGGTGGCGCAGCGTATCCGGAATACGGTGGTGCCCCACGGATCGGTGGGACGGTTTGGTGGTGAAGAGCTTCTGGTAATTCTTCCCCGCAGTGAGGAAGGCGCAGCCCGAACCGTGTTTGAAAAAGCTCTGACCGATCTCCGGGAGAAGCCGGTGGTCTACCGGGGACAGGACATTGGCGTTACGGCGAGTATCGGATTTGCCGTGCGAACGGAGTCAGGTCAACCGCTTGGCATTGTGCTTGAAGCGGCGGACCGGGCCGTCTATGTGGCAAAGGACAAGGGCCGGGACCAGATCCGATCGGGACGCCTTACCCGGCGGGAAGAATAAATAGCCCGTACTCCCGGTGTATCTCGATGAGGGCATCGATATACTCCGCCGATAAAGGCTGCACTCCCCCGAAGCTTTCGGCGTAACAGGCGATCTCAAGAGCCGATTCAAAGGCCGAACAGCATACGGCAAGTTCAGCTTCATCCTCTCCAACGATAACAGCGCCCATCTGTTCTACCGCCACAACCCGGGGCGCCGCGTCATGGAGACTTTGAAAGTCATGTACGGCGTGAAGGACGTCGGCCTGCAGGGCCGGTGGTGCCATAAGGTCGTTGTGTCGAGGGACGTAACAGAGATTACGTCCCAGATGGACCAGGTGATCCCGTAGAAAGGCTGCCTCCAGCGGGGTGAAAGCGGCGGCGGAAGCGATACGCCCGGCAATTTCCGGATTGACGCATGCCGTTGCCAGGGGTGGGCTGAGAGCGACGCCGTGGGCGGCCCTGGTTTCTGCGAAGGCGCGGCGTACTGTGTCATTCAGCTCTATGAGGCCGTCGCTGTCTTTCTGCATCGGTGACAGGTTGGGGGTACGGACGAGGGCCCCGCCGATTGCGGCCTCCGCCTCTTCGCAGCGCCGGGTAACTTCTTCCGGTGAGTCCCCGCCAACGAGCATACCGTGGTTCTGCATAAGGAACAGGAACGGTCTCCGGGTCGGTTTAGCGTCCTCGTGTTGTACTGCATCCTGTACAGCCCGGAGCAGGCGGTTGTCCGGGGGCGTGACGGGAATCCAGACCATGTCGTCACCAAAGAGCGTATGCGCCGCCTTTTTGCCGTCCTTACCCGCCACGAGGCCGGCGACCCGGGTGGTTTGCAACTGGACCAGGTACCGATGGGGTATGGTGTAATGTACCAGGGTTTCTATACCCGGCGGGTGATGCCCGCTCGGAGCGATCTCACCCCGTAACGCTGAAATGGGATCGTCCCTTTCCAGAGCTGATTTCAGTTTGGTCCCGGGAATTAGCGTGAAACTGTCACGATGCAGCTCCGACAAGTGTGTTCCCGATGCGATGATACCGAGGGTGGAGGCGTCTTTAACCGATGCGGGCCCACCGGACCACCGGGCGGCGGTTTCTATAAATGTAGATGAAATGTTCATAAGGAAGTTTCAAGATACTGGTAAAGCGTGATACGGTCTACAGATTAACATGAATAACGACACCCATGGTGTAGCCGGTGATTTTCACCATCTACAGTTGCGAAATCTCAGAATGGACGACTATCCACAGGTCAAGTCGCTGATGGACCGGGTATACACAGATTTGGACGGCGCGTGGTCTAAAAAGGTTATTGCCAGCCTGCTCAGACGTTTTCCGGAAGCTCAATTTGGTATTGAAGACAACGGGACGATCGTTGCGGTAGCCCTGACGGTCCGGGTGGACTACCGACATTTTTCCAACGCCCACACCTATGACGAACTCCTGGAGGGCAGTGATGCGGTAGTTCACCACCCTGACGGGGACGCCATGTACGGCCTGGACGTCTTTGTCGATCCCGCATACCGCGATTTCCGTCTTGGGCGCCGCCTGTACGATGCCCGAAAAGAGCTGTGTCGAGAGCTGAATTTTCGCGCCATCATCGCCGGTGGACGTATTCCCGGTTACCACAAATACGCCGCTGAACTGTCACCGCAAGAGTACATCGAACAGGTCAAACGTAGAGATGTATACGACCCGATCCTGACATTTCAGTTGAACAACGACTTTCAGGTAAAACGGGTTCTGGAAGACTACATTCCGGAAGATCGGAAGTCCCGGGGCAACGCAACGCTGTTGGAGTGGGTGAATATCTACTATCATCGGGTACCTCAGTCCGTAGTGACCGCTTCCAAACGTCGCGTCCGGATCGGTTTGGTGCAGTGGCACATGCGCCGAGTCGCGTCGGGAGAGGACTTTCTGGAACAGGTCGAGTTCTTTGTGGATGCCATAGCCGATTATCAGGGTGATTTTTGTGTTTTCCCTGA
>JBAYPC010000432.1:0-2521 GCA_041677905.1 Alkalispirochaeta sp.
AGCCGACATATTTGAAGCGTTCATGCGCTTTGAGACGCTGGATTTCTGTGCCCGCCTCCAGGTCAGGGCGACCCGTCTGGGCGATCTCACTGTGCTGACCGACGACAAAATCGCGAAAGTGCACAAGAAAATCCCCGTCATCGATACATTTCACCACAGCGAGTACAGCACCCGGGAGAAAGAACTGCGCCGGGACATAGCCGACATCGTTCACCGGGCGTACAAACAGCTCCTCATGACCAGTACGGAAGGGACCGTTTCGGCCCGACTGGACGAGCGGTCCTTTCTGATCACCCCCTACGGCTATGACCGGAAACTTCTGGAACCGGCAGACGTGGTGATGGTCCGGGACGGGCGCGCTGAGGCGGGCCGCCCGGCCAGCCGGTCGGCCCGCCTCCACCAGGCGATGTACGCAGCCCACCCCGACCTCAACGCCGTCATCGTGGCGCATCCACCGGCGATGATGGCCTTTGCAGTGACCCACCAGCCCTTTGACTCCCGAGTCATCCCGGAAAGCTACATCCTCCTCCGGGATATAGAGCAGCTGCCCTACGGCGTCTCCTATACGGACTACCCGACGGTAGTACAGGCAATCAGCCCCGCAACGCCCAACGTCATACTCCAAAACGAAGCGTTGATCGTAACGGGCGACTCCCTTCTGCACGCCTTCGACCGCCTGGAAGTTGCCGAGTACACCGCCGAGTCAATTCTAACGGCAAAAACCCTGGGTCCGGTGGTGGCAATTGGGGACAAAGACATACGGGAGCTGGACCGGGCCTTCAACCTGCCGGACCGACAGTAGATACTGGAAGCCCTGACATGGATGCGGCATATCTGGAAAAAAATCGAAAACCGGGAACCCACATAGCAAAGACCGCAGAAGCAACCTACTCCCCAGCAGCCTTTCAATCAGAATTTTTTAATTTGAACTTCGTTCCGCAATGACGCAGCCCGGCATGCCAATGGACTGTCCCGGATCGATCAGGCGCACCAAACCGGCTCTACATCAAGAGCGAAAGAATCTCGTCCTTACTGACATCAAGATCAACACACCTCTCGGCAGCTTCATCGAGGCGCTCAACGTCGCGACACCCGCGAACGACCGCCTCTTCTTCCTCACTGAGTCCGAAACGACGACGCAGCAAACGCACCAGAACGTCCGCCTTGCCGCGTTCAAACCCCTGCTCAAGGCCTTGTTCGATCCCTTTTACAAGCCAGTCTTCCCGCATTGCATCGGCTATGCTTCTCATCCGTTTTCCCTCCTCTTCAGTATACACGTTCTCCTCGATCTCCGTCAGCAACGGCTGTTTGTACCGTTCGGAAAGGTACTCAAACAGATAGATCGTCATCGTTTTCCATATATCCTCAGGCAACCGCGCCCGGGCTATCACTTTCCCGATGATGCGAATGTCCGGGTCATCCAACTTATGGCGGAGCACGTATTTCAAGGTAATCATACCGGCATACGCCCGAGCACGAGTCCGGGCTGCGATCTGCTCCGGCGGGATAGTGCTGAGATCAAACAGGTGATAGCGGAGATTAACAGGGTATCCCCCGGGAGGTTCGTTCTCTTGCCGGTGCAGATCCGTTAATTCCGTCGGCACGGTCCATACCGGTTCGCCGTGGTAGAAAACAACAGGATGTACAACTGGTATCGGCAGCGTCCTATACCTTTCCATTATTCCCGCTACATAGCCGAGGAGCTGAACGGCCACGGTCCGGTCTCGGTACGACTTGTGTTCCACCAAGACGTAGACGTACTCGGTCGTTCCGTCGGTGGTTTCCACGGTGAGGACTAAGTCAGCTCTCCCGGAAGTGGTCTCCTGGCCGGATTCCCGCACCGTCTTCATCCGGAAGCGGGAGGAGCATGCGCTTTGCGGTTTTTATTCGACCCAGCGGTCGGAACGGTGCTACTATTTCGGGCATGCACACTATGCGGCGTAAAGACAAAGAGATCACATCACCGGAGGTGATAGACGGAATTCTTTCATCGGGTCAGGTCTGTCATCTGGCCTTGCACGATGACCCCTATCCCTACGTTGTTCCCATGAACTACGGCTTCAGGCTTGTTGTCGCAAAGCCACCGGGTGCGGACAGTCGAGTCCTGTACTTTCACGGTGCCTGTGAGGGACGCAAACTGGAGCTGATACGGCGCAATCCCCGGGCCGCTTTTGTGATAGACATGGACCACAAGCTGATTACCGCCGAGGTGGCCGACCGATTCACCATGCAGTACCGCAGTGTCATGGGGACGGGCATTATCACTGTTCTTGAAGATCCGGCTGAAAAGCGGGCCGGTCTGGACGCCATCATGGCCCACTACTCGGACCGGGCGGGCTGGTCCTACCCTGAGGCGATGGTACAGACCATGGCGGTATTCGCCCTGAAGGTAGAGGAGCTGTCCGGGAAGCGGTCTCCCGCCGGCACATGAATTCTTTCGGAGTGGACCTTTGCGGTCTTATCCGTACGAAAGCGTTTGACAGTCTGCCCCTTCCAGAATACAGTAAAGATCGTTTTAAAT
>JBAYPC010000433.1:0-2519 GCA_041677905.1 Alkalispirochaeta sp.
GACGTCGTCGGGTACGCCTGTATCGGCGACCCGGGTCACCGCCTCGGTCCAGGCCAGGGCCGCCCGTTCACGTTTGCTGTAAAAGGGCGCCTCCCGCCAGGCGTTGAGCACGTACAGGCGCTGTTCGGTCTCACCGACGGCGCGGGCGTCTTTGCTGTGCATGTCCATGCAGTAGCCGCACCCGTTGATCTGGGACGCCCTCATCTTGACCAGCTCCAGCAGCGACGGCTCCAGGCCGCAGCTGTGAAGATAGGTCTCCAAATCCCGCAGGGCGGTGATACCCTGATGGGGCAGATGATATTCAAATCTCATAGTTTTTAACCCTCATGGTTTCAGACCCGTGTCAATGTGTTATTTTTCCGCCTCGTCGATAGCCTCAAAGGCCAGTTGTGAGTGGGCCACTGCGCCGCCTGAGCGCATCTCGGCGGCGACCCAGATCGCCTCCATGATCTCGGCTTCGGTGGCTCCCGCCCGTTTTGCCCGGGGCGCGTGGCCGCGGATACAGTAGGGACACTGGGTCACATGGGCAACGGCCACCGCTATCAGCTGTTTGGTCTTTTCATCGAGCGCTCCCGCCCGGAATGTGGTCTTGCTGAACTCTTCCCACGTCTTGTTGATGTCGGGAGTCACCTCTTTTCTCCGATTTGCAGGTTTTGTTTTCACGCTTGCCTCCTCGCCGGCGGCTCGTTGTACTATGGGCCTGGCCGTCGGCGTTTGTGTTAAAGGTATTCACAGGTATCTTTATTTACAAGTAAATCTGTAGGGTATTTTTGCGGACCTTGCCGATCCGGGTTGGGCGATGGGAACAGGGCTGCGCCATTGCAGAACGGAGTTCAAAATAAAAAATTGTGTTATGATCGAGCGGTTGATTTACCTGTTATGATGGTTATACTCGTTGCAGTTGCAGGGACTATCCTGCTGTGGATTCCTTTGGTGGGCACATCGGTTGATTCGGTCTGGCAGACTGTGCTGGCGTCTGTGGGGCTCTGGATTCTGGTGGGGTTGTATGTCGTCGTCAGGCGCCGGAGATGACTGCCAAGGGAGAGTACTTTAACGCAACGGGTGGGTGTGCATGGAATATCTTGCGATTGTGCTTTTTTTTGTCGTTCCCCTGGGGATTCTGTGGTTTCAGCGGAGGTTCCCACGGTTGGCTTCGGTAAATCCTATTATACCGGCGTATGTCGCGGGTCTGCTGCTGTCGTTTGCTTTACCTGGTACGCCTCTCATGGCGTCTGTCCAGGACGGGGTTTCCAGTGGAATGGTGGCGCTCTCGATTCCGCTGATGCTCTTTGCGGTAGACATCCGTCGATGGGCTCTGGCGGGGCGGGAGGCGCTGGTATCGCTGCTGCTGGCTGTGGTCTCGATCATCATCGCCGTTTCGGTGGGTCACGTCTTTTTCAGGTCGGTCCTTGAACACAGTCCCCAGATTGCGGGGCTGCTGGTAGGTGTGTACACCGGCGGTACGCCCAATCTGGCGGCGTTGCGGCTTGCGTTGGGTGTGGAAAGTTCGCTCTACGTGACGGTCCATACCGTGGATCTTCTGGTAAGCGCCGTCTATATCCTCATTGTCCTTGCCGTTGGCCGAAGGCTGGTCGCCCGGGATGGAACGCGGCAGGGGCGTTTTTTGTTTTCCGCCGCCGTGTCGGTGGGCGGCACAAACTCCGGTGGTGGCCTCAACTACAGCGATGGTGACGGCGGGAAGATGGATATGGAGTTTTCACGGATACTTGCGCCGGACATGCGGCGGCGCAGTTTTCTGGCTTTGGCTGCGGCGGTTCTTGTTGTTGCGGTCGGTCTGGGGCTTTCTATGCTGGTTCCGGTGGGTCACCGCACGGTGGTTACCATACTTTCTTTGACGACACTGGCTTTGGCGGCGACGTTTATTCCGGGTGTTGGGCGGCTGACCAGCAGTTTCAAACTGGGCGAGTTCTTCATTCTGATTTTTTCGGTTGCCGTCGGGTCGATGGCCGACATTGGCCGAATGGTGGCTGCCTCACCGTTGATCATCGCCTACATGACGATTGCCGTACTTGGAAGTCTCGCTATTCACCTGGTGCTGGGACGGCTTTTCCGGATCAGAAATGCCACGGTGATGGTCACCAGTATTTCGGCGGTCTGCTCTCCCCCGTTTGTCGGGATGCTGGCTCCCATTATCCGGGACCCTCAGATTATTGCGGCCGGTATCACCACCGGGATCATCGGCTATGCGGTGGGCAACTATCTGGGTGTACTGATGGCGTGGGGGCTGTCCCTTTTAGGATAGAATTCAGGATAGAATTCAGGATAAGAACGTTTTGGGTATGAACAGACTCTGGCAGACTTTGGACCGTCCCTTTTTTGTCCTTGCGCCGATGGAAGATGTGACGGACACGGTGTTTCGTCGGTGTATCCGCAGGTGGTCACAGGCGTGGGGAAGTCACGGTCCCGATGTGATGTTCTCTGAGTTTACCCGGGTCGACGGAGCGGTAAAAGCGTGGGAGAACGAGGTCTCCCTGCGGGGGCGGGAAGACGGTGGGTGC
>JBAYPC010000434.1:0-2509 GCA_041677905.1 Alkalispirochaeta sp.
CGGGTCGCCCGAGCACTAGTTCGACGTTTCTACCGGGATCTCAAAGCAGTGGCGGAACAAGAATTGGAAACGAGGCATGAGGGCAATCCGGAACCTGAGCCGGCAGGGAATGACTCCCTGAAGTAACCTCACACCTCGCCATATGAGAAGAAGTATACACCAGGACGGTCGCGGAAATCAAAACGAACTTCAACCGCGGCGCACCTTCGAAAAAAGGAGGTGATCACCACAGATTTTCCTTGACATGGCTAAAACCATCTGCACGGCCGGGCATCCTGGTTCAAAATATATTCTGGAATGGATTTACCGGTTGGGGGTGTGCGGGGTGGTCATGCCGAAGCGGGTGAGGTCGATGCGGCCGCGGAGGTCGAACTCGATGCCTTCGTCTTCCAGGAGGATGCGCTGGAGGTCGCCGCCCTGGGTTGGGGGGAGGGAGATGCGGCCGGTGCGGTTGACGACGCGGTGCCAGGGGAGTTTTCTGGGGCGGCTGAGGGTGTGGAGGATGCGGGCGACCTGGCGGGCGGAGCGGGGGTAGCCGGCGAGTGTGGCGATTTGTCCGTAGGTGGCGACGGTGCCGTAGGGAATTGCGGCGATGGTGTGGGCGATGGCTTCGGTCTGGGTGGTGGCCAGTGGGCGCTCCTTGAAAGATGTATTCGGGTAAAAGTATAGGTGATTCTTGACGGTTGAGGGGAAGGGGGCTACGTTTTTCTGATGAAGCGGAGACGGCGGTTGGTTAAACGGCGGTGGATACGGGTTGTCATGGTTCTGCCGGTGGTGGTTGTGGTGGGGGTTGCTCTGTGGGGGTATATGGATGCCACCGGGGGTGTTGGAGCGGGGACGGTCTGGAACTACACGTGGCCGGGGGTGGACGGCGGGACCCGGGGCGGGTATCTGGTTGGCCCGGCTCAGGCGTTGCGGTCGGTGTCGCCGGATGGTGATGCTATTCCGGCGGTGCGTTCGGGTGATGGTCGGGTACCGGCGGTGCTGCTGCTGCACCACGACATGGGGCTGACTGTGGAAATTGCCCGGCTGGCGGAGCGTCTTGCTGTGGAGGGGTATATCGTTCTGGCTCCGGATCTTTTCCGGGGTGAGCGGGCGGTCTCGGTGCCGGGGGCTCTGGTGCTTGGATGGACGCACCGGGGGGCTGATATTGCCGTGGACCTTGAACTTGCCTTTGGTCAGCTGGCGGCGCTGCCGGAGGTGGATTCGCGTCGTGTTGCCGTTGCAGGGTTGGCCTTTGGCGGTACGGAGGCGGTGCGGGCGGGGATTCGCAGTAACGCTCCGGCGCTGATTGCGTCGATCTCGGGGAAGGTGCCGGTGGTTGAAGGGGACGATGTGGTCGACGAGGACCGTGGGGGCCGGGGAGGTCAGGATGGGGGAGGTCAGGATGGTGAGCTGGGGAAACTCAGGCAGGGGCGGGCGTTTTTTGGGGCTTTTGGGCGGGATGACCCGGGGCTACGGGTGGATGAGGTGGTCCGGTTTGGTGACCGTCTGAGGCGGTACGGGGGTGTTGTGGCGATCAACATCTACGACAGTGTCGGGCTTAAGGGGTTCACGAGCGGTCGGCCCGGGGCGAATCCTGATTCACGGCGGGTCTGGCGGGATTTCCGGCAGTTTTTGGCGGATAACCTGTGAGTGATCGTTGGGCGGGTCGGTTCGACGGGTGGCTGGGTCCGGGGGGTGGTTGAGTCCGACGGGCGGGCTCAAGCTATGTCCGGCGGGAGGTTCTCGGCGGTGATCTCGCGGCTCTTTTTGCTGCTCAGACGGACGGCGGCAAGGACAAGGACGCCGCCGGTGAGTTGAATGGGGCTTAGGGTCTCTCCAAGGACAAACCAGGCGGTGGCGGCGGTGATAACGGGTATGGCGTTGATGTACAGGGCGGCTGTTCCGGCGGTTTCGTATTTAAGGGCCCAGTTGTAGAGCAGAAAGGCCGTTACGGTGGCGCCTAACACGAGAAAGAGCAGGGCCCCCCACACGGCGGGGGGCAGTCCCCGGACGGTATCCAGGCCGGGGGTGGTTATCTGCCAGAGGACGGTAAAAAAGCCGGCGCCCCACCACGTCTGGAAAATGGTCAGGGTGACGGGGTTGTGTTTTTGGGTGAGTGATCGGGCCAGGGTGATATACCCGGCCGCTGAAAAGACGGCGCCGAGGATAAGAAGGACGCCGATGGTTTTCCGGTAGGGGTCGAGGGACGTTGTTGTGAGTGCTGCGGGAGTCAGTGTTCCGGGAGCGAAGAGGGCGTTTCCGTATACGAGCAGGGCGATGCCGGCTATGGAGACCGCGACGGCGGCAAGGCCGCGGGCGTGAACGGGCTCTTTGAGAAAGATCGCAGCCAGCAGCATGACTGCCAGGGGTACCAGGGCGATTACGAGTGAGGTGGTTGTCGCGCCGATCATGCCGAGTCCGTAGCTTTCAAAGAGAAAATAGGCGATCGGCTCGGACAGGGCCGTCAGGGCGATCAGTCCGTGGGTTTTTTTGCTGAAATGGGGGCGGCCGAGAAAAAGCATGA